>NZ_JBHWYR010000038.1:0-50906 GCF_042728695.1 Bacillus sp. NPDC060175 | reverse complement strand
GATCGTATAGAGCATCATTGTGCCCATGAACAGTTACGTTTTAAGTAGTGTCTGAATCCTGATTTTGCAGCTCACACACCCTTTAAAAAGGAGAGTTTACTGGAAACTTTCCTTTTTAAAAAGTGCTGATATACCGCGCTTTCTTTATTCTTAGTAGGATTTGATAATAGGATAAAGTAACCATAGCCAAGAAAGTAATTCCTTCAAAAATGAATACATACTAAAAAACAAAATACCGTTATAGCCTCTTACATACTCTTTCCAATTCTTATTTCAAAACTAAACCGCTTCACACTCATTGAACAATAACAAATCTACATAAAAAAAGAGGGCAACTAATTACTGTTGCTCCCTTTTCAATCTAACTTTATCTTTATTAAATCCAAACATTTTAGAAGAAAGCAATTCTCCCTACATAACCCTCTTAAACATCTTCTCCAACTCATAAGTAGAATGATGCACAAGAATCGGTCTCCCGTGCGGGCATGTGTATGGATTTGTTGTTGTGCGCAGCTCTTCAAGTAAAGCAAATATTTGATCGTTCGTTAAATATTGATTTGCCTTGATAGATGCTTTACAGCTCATCATAATAGCTGCTTCTTCACGTAGTTTTTTAATATCAACTTTTTTTAGTTTAACAACCTGCTCCATCATTTCATCAATAATTTCTGTTTCTTGCCCTTTTGGGAACCACGTTGGGTGCGAACGAACGATAAAGGATTGATGGCCGAATTGCTCTAAAAATAGACCGACTTTCTTTAGTTCTTCTAACTGCTCTTCGACACGCAAAAATTCAGTAAGAGATAAATCAATGCGGTACGGTACAAGTAACTCTTGTACTTCTTGCGTAACTCGTCCCACTTTATCACGGAAATATTCATAATTGATGCGTTCCTGCGCTGCGTGCTGATCAATCATATATAACCCGTTATCATTTTGAGCGAAAATATATGTTCCATGCATTTGCCCAATTGGATAAAGCGGTGGTAAATCATTACCGTTCATTTCAATCTCTTTTATTTCCCCGACTTCTTCTTCTAATGCCTCTAATTCAAAGTCTTCTTCGTTACTGTTCCATGATTTCTCTTCCCGAATTGGTTCTTCGATTATCGTTTTAGTAGATGGCTGCCAATTTTGTTCTTCTCTTACTAGCGACTGTGGTGGTTGCCATTCTTGCTTCGGCGGTTGCCACAGTTGTTCTGGCTGTTTTACAGTCGCTGTTTCTTCTTGTTTTTCATCCATGCCAGTCGGTAAAATAATGTTTGGCACCTGTGATGCTTTCGGCTTTGTATGCTCAAACTGGAACTGCCCTTGCACACTTTCATCTTTTTCTTTTTTCTTCGTTGTTACACCTGCATCTGGAATGAGCTGTATTTTTTTGAATGCAGCTTGCAATGTTTCTTCGATAAGTTTTAGCAATTCTTGTTCTTTACTAAAACGAACTTCTAATTTCGCTGGATGTACGTTAACGTCAACAAGCATTGGATCCATTTCAATTGATAAGAAGCCGATTGGGTATCGTCCGATTGGCAGTAACGTATGATATCCTTGCTGAATTGCTTTCATTAATACGAAATTTCGAACGTAACGGCCATTTACAATCGTTGACATATAGTTACGAGAAGCTCTCGTTACTTCTGGCAATGTTACATAACCCTTAATGGTAAAGTCTAGAGACTCAGCTTCAATCGGAATCAGCTTCTTCGCAACTTGAATGCTGTAAATCGATGCAAGTACTTGTCTTACATCACCGTTTCCTGATGTATGAAGCAATTTCTTTTCATTATGAAACAGTTTTAACGATACTTCAGGATGTGACATTGCAATACGATACACGATATCTGTAATGTTCCCAAGCTCTGTATGAATAGTTTTCATATATTTAAGGCGCGCTGGTGTATTAAAGAATAAGTTTTGTACTGTAATATCTGTTCCTTTTCGGCTCGCCGTTTTCTCTTGTCTTATAATGTCTCCACCTTTAATAATAAGGTGTGTACCAGGTGCACCACCGGTGCTTGTGATTAATTCTAATTCACTTACAGAAGCAATACTCGGCAGGGCCTCTCCGCGGAAACCGAGCGTTCTTATACGAAATAAATCATTTTCATCTTTAATTTTGCTCGTTGCGTGGCGTTCAAATGCAACGATACAATCTTCTTCTGCAATGCCATCTCCATTATCAATGATGCGAATTTTCGATAACCCAGCTTCTTCTAAGTGGATTTCAATAGATGTACTATTCGCATCGATGGAATTTTCCACGAGTTCTTTTACAACTGAGGCAGGGCGCTCTACTACTTCCCCTGCCGCAATTAAATTAGAGAGTTGATCATCGAGTTTGCGAATTTTCCCCATCTACTTACTCATCCTTTCTTTAACTTTTTCTGCAGGCGATACAGTTCGTTCATCGCTTCTAAAGGCGTCATATCGAGTAAATCAATCTTTTTAATTTGTGCAAGTACTGCCGTTTCTTTTTGATCGAGCACAGGCTTGTCTTGTTTTTTCGAAGACTGTTCTCCTCCAAAGAAAGATAGTTGTGATTCTTCGTCTGTCTCTTCTTGTATTTTTGCCGGTTCTTCTTTTACAACAACTGGTTCTGGAGCAACTTCTTGCACTTTCACTTCTACTCGTTTCGGAATAATAATTTCTTCCTGTCCTTCTAGTTGCGCTAACACTTCTTTCGCGCGAGCGATTAAGCTCTCTGGAAGCTCAGCAAGTTGAGCAACGTGAATTCCGTAACTTTTATCGGCCGCTCCATCTTGAATTTTATGAAGGAAAACTACTTTTCCATTCTCTTCAATTGCTGAAACATGTACATTCTTTAGTTGGTCTAAATTTTCTTCTAACACTGTTAATTCATGATAATGTGTAGAGAATAATGTTTTCGCACCAATTTGGTCATGAATATGTTCAATGATTGCTTGTGCAAGTGCCATACCATCGTACGTAGATGTACCGCGTCCAATTTCATCGAATAAAATTAAACTTCTTTCTGATGCATTTGCAATTGCATTTTTCGCTTCTAACATTTCAACCATAAATGTACTTTGACCTGAGATTAAATCGTCCGCTGCACCAATTCTCGTAAAGATTTGATCGAAGACAGGTAATACTGCTTCTGTCGCTGGTACAAAGCAACCAATTTGTGACATAACAGTTACAAGTGCTAATTGTCTCATATACGTACTTTTACCAGACATGTTCGGTCCTGTAATTAAAAAGACATCCATCTTCTCCGGCATAATACAATCATTCGGTACATACAATTTCCCGTTCAATACTTTTTCAACGACAGGATGACGGCCATCTTTAATAAAGATTTCGCGTTTAGTTGTTAAAACAGGTTTTACAAATTGCTCTTCTTCACTAACTGTCGCAAAGCTTTGCAGTACGTCTAGTTCACTAATTACTTTCGCTAAGTGTTGCAATTTCGGTATGAATACTTTTACTTCTTCGCGAAGTGCTGTAAATAAATCGTATTCTAATTGTACAATTTTCTCTTCTGCTTCTAAGATTAATGCTTCTTTTTCTTTTAGTTCATCTGTTATGAAACGCTCTGCATTTGCAAGTGTTTGTTTACGCTCATAGCGCCCTTCTGGAAGTGCTGCAAGATTCGCCTTCGTCACTTCAATGTAGTAGCCAAAAATACGGTTGTACCCAATTTTTAATGATTTAATCCCTGTAATATCACGCTCTCGTTTTTCAAGCTCAGCGATCCACGTTTTCCCATTTTTACTAACGTAACGATATTGATCAAGCTTGTCATTATAACCATCTTTAATAATATCTCCATCTTTAATAGAAAGTGGTGGGTTCTCTTGAATACTTCTTCCTAGTAATTCAGTTAAGCTCTCACATGGATCCGCACCTTGAATTAACCTTGCTGCATAAGCATTATCTAAAAGACTAATCGCTTCTAAAATAGCTGGTACTTGCAGTAAAGAACGTCTTAACTGTAATAAGTCCCGTGCATTTACATTACCAAATGCAACTTTCCCTGCTAAACGCTCTAAATCATATACTTCTTTTAACTTTTCTTTTAAATCTTCACGTAAGAAGTAATCATTTACAAACGTTTCAACCATTTCTAAACGCTCTTCAACTTTTTCTTTCTGGATAAGTGGACGTTCCATCCACTGTTTTAACATACGCCCACCCATAGCCGTTTTTGTTTTGTCTAATAGCCATAATAATGAGCCTGTCTTTTCCTTCGTGCGAAGAGTCTCTGTTAACTCTAAATTGCGTTTTGAATGCACATCAATTTTCATAAATTGATTCGTGTAATAAATTTCTACTGGTTGCAAGTGATCTAACGAACGTTTTTGTGTTCTTATCACATAGTTAAATAAGCGTCCAATTGCTTTAATTAATTTTGCTTGGGAAACATTTTTCACAAGATGTTCTAATCCTTCTGGAATAGTTGTTGCCTCTTCATACGAAATCGTCATTTTTAATGTTTCAGTTAATTTATTTAACTCCTCTTTTGAAAATGTAGAATCTACAACAATTTCTTTTGAACCAGTTGCATACACTTCTAATAAAATATCTTCTACTGAACCTGTTAATAACGTCACTGTATTTTGTCCAGTCGTTAAGTCATTGCAAGCTAGCGCATAAGATCCATCTTCAAAATGTGTTAATGCTGCTAAGAAGTTATTCTCTTTCTCGTCTATTGTACGCCCTTCCATCATCGTTCCTGGCGTAATTAGTTGTACTACTTCACGACGTACTACACCTTTAGCTGTTTTTGGATCTTCCACTTGCTCACAAACAGCTACTTTATATCCTTTTTCAACAAGTTGTTCAATATAATTTTTAGCTGCATGATGCGGTACACCGCACATCGGTATACGTTCACTACTACCACCATCTCGGCTCGTTAATGTAATTTCAAGTTCATGAGCTGCTTTAACCGCATCTTCAAAGAACATTTCATAAAAATCACCTAATCGGAAAAATAAAAAGGCATCTTGATAGTCTGCCTTAACCTTTAAGTATTGCTGTATCATAGGCGTATATTGCGTCATGTCTTTCCTCCATAATTCTTACATAATAATCTATATTCATATATGTCACACTTCACGGACACCCATATCTCCTATTCCAGGAGTCTTTCCTCATTATAGCACATTTCATAAGGAATCATGGTCATTCAGCACCACTTATGTACTGTAAAAAGCTAGGAAGAACTTCTCCCTAGCTTTCTCTTACTCTTCTTCTGCGTCAACGATAAAGTTCGGATCTAATTCTTCAAACTCATCATCATCGACTTGGAAATCCTCGTCTGATTCTACGCAACCTTCAGGATTTACACTTACACAAATTTTCGTTTCTCCAACTACTTCTGTTACAAATTCACGTTCTACCGTCACAACAATTTTATTACCATTTGGCGATACAAGAGCTTCTAAACAATTTGGCGGCTGAATTACACGAGCGATAATTTCTAAATCGTCACCAGAGAAGTTTTTATCACGATACCCAATGCTTACTTCATCAGTGTAGTTAACACGTTCTGTTACAACTTCAGTCTTTGTGTTTCCATCAAATGAATACCAAGTGTTTACATCATAGAAACCTTCAATTTCCACATGTTTCCCATTCTTTCTCGCTTCGTACGAATGGTTAATTACCCAGCACCCTAAAATACTTGTTGGCTCATTATTCGATTCACATGTATGCGTTGACTTTGTATACTTACGTCCTTTTCCAACCACTGCTTTTGTAATAATCTCTCTAAATTCGGACATTCGTAACCCTCCTCAATCACTATTCACTTAATCATATGCGTGACAATAGCGGAATGTGTCATTCTTTTTTTTGAGAAGAATTTACGATATAACCCACTAAAAAAAGAGATGTCAATAAGACACCTCTTTAACAACCACAATTTCCTTTTTTACTTTCTACCGCCGCACCAGTTTCACCCTTCAACACATCGCCACCAGTTGAAACTAATATTTCATCTGTTACATTGTTAGAAATGGTACTAGCAACTAGCTGTAGTAAGTCATTTACATATGTTTGTGAAGATTTAAACTCCTGTACAACTGGGATATTATCTAACTTATCTTGAAGCGCATCAATTTCAACTTCTACTTTTTTCAAAGCTTCCCATTTCCCATAATGTTGCAAGTTTACTGCTTGTTTTTGCAAAGCTTTTATTTCATCAATTGCTCGCTTTACATTTTCATTTTTATGAATTTGTGCTTCTGCTCGCTTAAAGAAATCGACTTCTTCTGTTTCAGAGATCATTTTCGCTAATTCTTTCGCTTGCTCAACAATTTCATCTTTTGTATATACTTTCATCTATTATTTCACCTCAATCGGTTCCTTAACCAATTCCCCGTTAAGAGACCAAGTTTTTGCTTCCGTTACTTTTACTTTCACAAGTTGACCAATTAAAGATTTTGAAGCAACAAAGTTTACAAGTTTATTCGTACGTGTGTATCCCGCAAGTACTTCAGGGTTATTCTTACTTTCTCCATCAACTAATACTTCTACAATTTGTCCTATATAACGCTTATTCTTATTAACTGCATATTCATTCACTAGTGTATTTAAGCGTTGTAATCGCTCTTTCTTCACTTCCATCGGAACATTATCCTGCATTTTTGCAGCTGGTGTACCTTCACGCGGGGAATAAATAAATGTAAATGCCGTATCAAATCCTACTTCACGATATAATGACATCGTCTCTTCAAACTGTTCGTCCGTTTCATTTGGGAAACCAACGATAATATCAGTCGTTAGTACTGCATTCGGAATTGTTTCTTTAATTTTTCGTACAAGCTCTAAATAGTGTTCTCGCGAATATTTACGCGCCATAATTTTAAGCATATCTGTACTACCAGATTGAACTGGTAAGTGGATATGTTCTACTAGGTTACCACCTTTTCCAAGAACATCAATTAAATGATCATCAAAATCACGTGGATGACTTGTTGTAAAACGAATACGTGCGATATCGATTTTACGAAGTTCATCCATTAAATCGCCAAGACCATATTGTATATCTTCAAAGTCTTTACCGTATGCGTTTACGTTTTGGCCAAGTAACGTAATTTCTCTATAACCGTTCGCAGCTAAATGGCGAATTTCTTTAATAATATCTTCTGGACGTCTGCTACGCTCTTTTCCGCGTGTATACGGTACAATACAATATGTACAGAACTTATCACAGCCATACATAATATTTACCCAAGCTTTAATATCACCACGACGTACTTTCGGAAGGTTTTCAATTACATCGCCTTCTTTTGACCAAACTTCAACTACCGTCTCTTTTGAGAACATTGCGTCCTTTAGGATATACGGTAATCTATGAATATTATGTGTACCAAACACCATATCTACATGCTGATTTTTTTGCATAATTTTATTTACAACAGATTCTTCTTGAGACATACAACCACATACACCAATTAAAAGATCCGGATTTCTTCGCTTTAATGATTTTAAATGACCAAGTTCACCGAACACTTTATTTTCAGCATTTTCACGAATTGCACAAGTATTTAATAAAATCACATCTGCCTCTTCAGTTGAAAAGGTTGGCTCATATCCAAGTGTTGTAAAAATCCCAGCCATTACTTCTGTATCATGTTCATTCATTTGACAGCCATATGTACGAATGTAAAACTTTCTTCCTGCGCCAAAATTGCGGAACTCTTCAGGTAAGCCAAAATCTCGTTCAATTTTAACTTCTTCTTTCCCACGCTTTTTCGCCAATTTCAAGGAAGGTGGTTGGTATACACTTTCAAAGTATTTACTATAATCTTTCTCTTCTTTTTTCGTAGAGGAATTTGCTTGTCGACTTGCTAATCGTTGTTGCTCGTTCATCGGTAATCTCCTTTCACCCTTAACTATACACACTCTGTAGTCCATTTTAATGCGCTTAGACCCATCTCAATGATGTTAGATAGCTTGAGAGATAACTTGCCCTTTGAAACTTGAGTAATCGATCTAATCATCCGTAAGAATGAAGTCTTCCCCACACAAATAGACATTCCCTTTTTATTATTTCATCTTGTCCTACCCAAAAGCATATTGCTTTATCCCTATACACATTACCATAGTATGCAGCGTTTCGCCAATTTAAACAAAGAAGAAGCCTTATCCTATATTACATTTCACAGTTAATGAACATGCTATTTTTATACAACGATTTATATATTATTTTATCATTCTGAATTTTCTAAGTAAACAAATCTATTATTTATTTTTATTAACTCAAAAAGAAGGTTGCCAAGTGGCAACCTTCTCTCCGATCATTACATAAATTCAGCAACAAGCTCATCAAACATTTTCTGATCCATATTCAAATCAGACTGCACTAAAGGCTTTTCACTATAGTCTTTTACAAGCTCTTGGTAAGAAGGCTGCTTTGTATTTTGATAAATTAAACCTGTTACTAACCCGTTCTTTTCCATTAATGTTTGCATAGCAATCATGCGGTTAGATGGATCATATCCTTCTACTGTACTTAGTTTCGTTAAATTCTCTTTAAACCAATCATAAGTATTTACTTTATTGTAAGTAACACATGGACTAAATACATTAATTAATGAAAAGCCTTTATGGTTAATACCAGCTTCAATAATTTGCGTTAATTCTTTTAAATCACTTGAAAAGCTTTGCGCCACAAATGTCGCACCAGCTGTTAAAGCCATTTCCATAACATTTAGTGATGGTTCAATTGAACCTTGTGGTGTACTTTTCGTTTTAAATCCAGCTTCACTACGTGGTGAAGTTTGACCTTTTGTTAATCCGTAAATTTGGTTATCCATTACGATGTACGTAATATCAATGTTACGACGAATAGAATGGATTGTATGTCCCATACCAATCGCAAAACCATCACCGTCACCACCGGATGCAATAACTGTTAAATCACGATTTGCCATTTTCACACCTTGTGCAATCGGAAGAGCACGTCCGTGAATACTATGCAAACCATATGAATTAATATACCCTGAAATACGACCGGAACAGCCGATACCAGAAATAACAGCTAGCTCATCTGGATTTAAACCAACGTTAGCTGCCGCACGCTGAATCGCAGCCTGCACCGAGAAGTCTCCGCAACCTGGGCACCAGTTTGGTTTTACACTGTTACGAAAGTCCTTAAATGTTGCCATTTAATACAACCCCTTTTTTACATTCGTTGTAAATCTCTTTCGGCAAGAATGGATTTCCATCGTATTTTAAAAGACTAGAAATTTTCTCACCATTGCCAAGATTCATTTTCATAATGTTAGCAAGCTGACCAGTTGCATTGTTTTCTACTACTACAACACGCTTCGCTTTTTTCACAAGTGGATCGATTTCAGCTGTTGGGAACGGATGAATTAAACGTACATGGGCATGGTTTACTTTCATTCCTTCTTGTTCCAAACGCTGCATTGCCTCTTCGATCGCACCACGAGTTGAGTTAAAGCCAACTAACAATACGTCTGCGTCATCATGCTTAGCATTTTTGTAAATAGGGTTATTAAACTGCAAGTTCGCCATTTTACGGAAACGTTTGTCCATTTGATCTTTACGATTTAACGCTGATTCAGATGGTTTACCCGTTTCATCATGTTCTACACCTGTAACATGGTGAATACCATTTTTCATACCAGGTAAAACACGTGGTGAAACTCCATCTTCTGTTACTTCATAACGCTTGAAGTATGCTTTATTTTCACGTTCTGGTAATTCTACTTCTAAATCAAGCTTACCACGACGAATTTCAACTTTATCTAACTTAAGTGGTTCTACTGTTTGCTTTCCTAAAGAAAGCTGTAGATCTGTTAAGAAGATAACAGGCACTTGATATTCTTCTGCTAAGTTAAACGCTTCTACAATATCATAGAAAGCTTCTTCAACTGTACTTGGCGCCATTACGATTTTTGGAATTTCACCATGCGTTCCGTAAATCATAGCCATTAAGTCAGACTGCTCTTGTTTTGTTGGTAAGCCCGTACTTGGACCACCACGTTGTGTATCAATGATAACTAGTGGTGTTTCAGTAATACCTGCTAAACCAATTGCTTCCATCATTAATGAAAGACCAGGACCAGCAGATGCTGTTAATGTACGAACACCAGCGTAGTTTGCACCAATCGCCATTGTACAAGCTGCGATTTCATCCTCGGTTTGGATTACTGTTCCGCCGACTTTCGGTAACTTTTTAATTAAATATTCCATAATTTCAGATGCAGGTGTGATTGGATATGCGGACATAAAGCGAGCACCACCAGCTACCGCACCAAATGCGATTGCGTCGTTTCCAATCATAAACATGCGTTTCTTACCATCAGCTTTTTCAAGCTGCATCATGTTTACTTTCTCACCAAGCAATTCTTTCATATATTGAGAGCCGCGTTTAATTGCTTCCATATTCTTTTGAACGACTTGCTCCCCTTTACGACCAAAGATTTCTTCAACAACCTCTAAATAAGCTGTTTCGTCTAACCCTAATACCGAACTAGATGCCCCAACAGCAACCATATTTTTCATTAATGATGTGCCTAACTCTGAAGCGATATCTGTAAACGGTATCACATATAGATTTACATCTGTATTATCAGGTATTGTTGGATTAAATTTCGCATCCGCAACTACAATTCCACCCGGACGTAGTTCGTGGAAGTTAAAATCAATTGTTTCTTGATCAAAAGCAATTAAAATATCTAAATCATCTGAGATCGCGCGTACTTCTGTTGTACTTACACGAATTTTATTATTTGTATGGCCGCCTTTAATACGTGATGAGAAGTGGCGGTAACCGTATAGGTAATATCCTAATCGGTTTAATGCAATACAGAAGATTTCCCCTGTACTTTCAATTCCTTCACCTTGTTGGCCTCCAACTTTCCATGAAAGTTGACTAATCATCTCCTACACCCCTTTTGGCTGCATTCATTGTAGTGTATTTTTTCACAGTATTAGTTTAGCATTTTTTATGCAAATAAACTACAATGGACGCAAATTATGCCTCTTCTGTTTTCCCTGAATCTTTAGTATAATGCTATTTCGTTCACCATTCTAGTATTAGGTCTTAAAAAAACCAATAAATTCCCGCGAGTGAAATTTATTTTCTGAATTTTTAAAAATGAATAATTAGAAAGCAATTCGATCAATAAAATTTTCATACAAAAATCGCTCTATAGTTGATTCACTATACTTTTTACAAAGTTGATTAATTATATTTTCATAATCCCTATATGCTTCTACACCTACAACAGTTTCTAAAATCCCATCAAAATCAGAACCAAACCCTATATTTTTTTCTCCACCTAATGAACAAATATATTCCACATGCCTTAATATATCTGCTATATTCGCTTGTCTTTCATTCGTTAAAAACTGTGGTACGAAAGTAATACCAATAATGCTATTTTTCTTTATAAGAGCTCTTATTTGTTCATCGGTTAAATTGCGTGGATGCCCACAAAGTTGATAACAGTTTGAGTGAGATGCAATTGGGTTTTTAGCAATTTCTATAACATCCCAAAAGCTTCTTTCATTTAAGTGAGACACATCAGTCCATAAATGTAACGTATTAAGCTCTTGTACAACTTGTCTACCAAATGTAGTTAAACCTGCCCCACGTGCCTCTAGCGCTCCATCAGCTAACAGATTGGCATAGTTCCATGTCAATCCAAAGGAACGTACACCTAAGCGATAAAACAAACGTAATTTCATCGCTTCTTTTCCAATTGCTTCGCATCCTTCTAATGTTAATAATGCTCCAATCTCGTCCTGTTTTAGCATGTTAATATCGTTTTTTGTCTGAATAAACTTCATTCCTGGTAGCGATAGAATTTCATTATGAAAAATATCTATCATTTGCAGTGCAACTTCAAAACGCCCTTCATACGCTACTGTTTCTGGTACATATATAGCAAAGCATTGTATACTTCCTTTTCTTTTCTTTAATTGTTCAAATGTAATATGTAATTGTGAATCGTTTTGAAAGTCTTTTTTCCCTTTTGCACTCCATAACTGAAAGAGTACATCGCAATGAGCATCAAAAATTTTCATTTTCATTCCTCCATTACAAAAACAACCTGTTCGCATACATGCAAACAGGTTGTTTCAACTTAACGAGGTTCTACAATTAATTTTATCGCTGTACGCTCTTCACCATCAATCATAATATCTGTAAAAGCTGGGATACAAATCAAGTCCAAACCGCTAGGCGCTACAAATCCTCTTGCAATTGCTACTGCCTTTACCGCTTGGTTCAATGCACCTGCACCAATAGCTTGAATTTCTGCTGTTCCGCGTTCGCGAATAACACCTGCAAGTGCACCAGCTACAGAATTAGGGACCGACGTTGCTTTAACTTTTAATATTTCCATTCCGCGTTTCCTCCTCGTTTCTATAAAAAGTAATAGCAATTATTTCACTTTAACTTATATTCACGAGGAATGGCACGTATTCCTGCTAAATTTCTGTAATTTTTCTAAAAAATTAAAATATAACAAATTCTCTAACTTTTTATTAAAAATCAGTCAAAAAACGGCTGGTCATCATTAATTAAAATGCGCTCAATTTTCTTCGCTTTCCCTGTATTAGGATCCACATCAATTAACACTGCACTTAATTGCGTTCTACCATTCGTCACTTCAAAACGCACTGGTAAGTTCGTTAAAAACTTCTTCAATACCGCTTCGCGATCCATACCTAAAATCCCATCATATGGGCCAGTCATACCAACATCTGTAATATAAGCTGTTCCGCTTGGTAAAATACGATTATCAGCTGTAGGAACGTGTGTATGTGTACCTACTACCGCTGTAGCACGACCGTCTACGTACCAACCTAACGCCTGCTTCTCACTTGTTGTTTCAGCATGAAAATCAACAAAGATAATGTTTGTACGTTTTTTTGCAATGCTGATTAACTCATCCACTTTACGGAATGGACAATCAATTGGAGGAAGGAACGTACGTCCTTGTAAGTTAATAACTGCAACTTCTGTTCCATTACAATTTACAAAGATAAGCCCTTTTCCCGGCGTTCCTTCTGGGAAGTTAGCTGGTCTTGCAAGATATTTTGCATCATCAATAAATTCAAATACTTCACGGTTATCCCAAGCATGGTTTCCAAGCGTAACCGCTTGTGCCCCGCACTCTAAAAAGTTTCGATATATTTTTTCCGTAATTCCACGTCCACCCGCAGCATTTTCTCCATTAATAATTGTTACTGTAGGTGTATATTTTTTCTTTAATGCCGGTACGTACTGTTGAATCATGTCTCTACCAGGAGATCCTACTACATCCCCAACAAATAATATTCTCATATGTCTTACCCTTTCTATGTACTACATTTTTTATTACCATACTATAACGTGAAGCTATTTCCTTACAACAGTTACAATTTATCTATTATAAGTTTCTTTCACTTGCACACTGCTTATAAATAGTTTTCTTTATTTTACCCAATTCCAACACAAAAAAATAAAGTGGTGTTTCACCACTTTATTTTGCGTATTCCACTGCACGTGTTTCACGAATAACAGTTACTTTAATATGTCCTGGATAATCCAGTTCATTTTCAATACGTTTTCGAATATCACGAGCTAAACGATGAGCTTCTAAATCATCAATTGTATCTGGTTTTACCAGAATACGAACTTCACGTCCTGCTTGAATTGCAAAAGATTTTTCTACACCTTCATAAGACTCTGAAATCTCTTCTAACTTTTCAAGACGACGAATGTAGTTCTCAAGCGTTTCACTACGAGCCCCCGGTCTTGCAGCTGATAATGCATCTGCTGCAGCAACTAGAACTGCAATGATAGAAGTTGGTTCTGTGTCACCATGGTGAGATGCGATACTGTTTATTACAACAGGATGCTCTTTATATTTCGTTGCGAGTTCAACACCAATTTCAACGTGACTACCTTCTACTTCATGATCGATTGCTTTTCCGATATCATGTAATAGACCAGCACGTCTTGCTAGTTTTTCATCCTCACCAAGCTCCGCTGCCATAAGTCCAGTTAAATATGCAACTTCCATAGAGTGTTTTAAGACGTTTTGTCCGTAACTTGTACGGTATTTTAAACGACCTAAAATTTTAATTAAATCTGGATGTAAGCCATGAACACCCACTTCAAACGTTGTTTGCTCTCCGACTTCACGAATATACTCGTCCACTTCACGTCTTGATTTTTCGACCATCTCTTCAATACGCGCTGGGTGAATACGTCCGTCCTGTACTAGTTTATCAAGAGCGATACGAGCTGTTTCACGACGAATCGGGTCAAATCCAGATAGAATTACCGCTTCTGGTGTATCATCGATAATAAGGTCAATACCTGTTAACGTTTCTAACGTACGAATGTTACGACCTTCACGTCCGATAATACGTCCCTTCATTTCGTCATTTGGAAGATTTACAACCGAAACGGTTGTTTCAGCAACATGATCAGCTGCACATCTTTGCATTGCAAGAGATAAAATCTCTTTTGCCTTCTTATCCGCTTCTTCTTTCGCGCGAACTTCACTTTCTTTTACCATAACGGCAATTTCATGAGAAACTTCACTTTCCACTTTACCAAGAATAATTGCTTTCGCTTGTTCGCGGGTCAGATTGGAAATGCGCTCTAATTCTGTTTGTTGCTTTTGAACTAACTCTCCCACTTTGCTTTCCAACTCTTCAATCTGTTGTTGTTTCGCTACAAGAGATTCCTCTTTCTTTTCTAACTGTCGCTCGCGCTTATCGAGCGTTTCGTCTTTACGATCAAGGTTCTCTTCTTTTTGCATTAAACGATTTTCTTGTTTTTGTAATTCGCTTCTACGGTCACGAATTTCTAATTCAGCTTCTGTACGAAGTGTATGAATTTCATCCTTTGCTTCTAAAAGCGCTTCTTTCTTAAGTGCTTCAGCATCACGATTCGCTTCGTCTAGAATACGTTTTGCTTCATTAGCTGCACCATTAATCTTCGCTTCAGCAATAGACTTTCGAACAAAAAAGCCAACAACTGCACCGACTGTTGCAAGCAAAATGGAGATGAGTATCCAAACTGTACTACTACTCATGATTTCACCTCCCCTTGCTATGAATGAAAAAAGACTGTCGGCATGTACATTGAATTACAACGTACAGCAAAGACCGTCGTCCCGCTTTTTTAAGGGACTTTCTTCATTTCACAATTAAAATGTCATATTATTATTTCGGCAAGATTTAAGTCTTACTCCGAATATTACTTCTCTTCTTGAGAAGAGTATATCGTATATAAGAAAAAATATACATTCTCATTGTATCTATCGCAATTTTCATTGTCAAGCGTTGTCTACTTTTACTTTCTTTACCTTCAGCCCTGAATCTTATATGGATTAAAAAAACAGACGGCATATTATCCTGGAAAACCTTAGAAAATCCCAATTCATTCACTTAAAATATATGAATATTCCCCTTTACACATAGCCTTTTGGATAGAATAAATATTTTATCTCCAGCTATATACAACGCTTTCATAGTGGATTAAAAAATAAAAGACACGGGACCGTGTCTTTTATTTTTTAATCTTGACGAGTTGAATCTTCCGTGTCTTCAACACCAGAGTTTTCACCAATTCCGTGATGTTCACGAACAAAGAAGGCAATTTCCTCTCTTAAATCCGTATTCTCTTTTAAGAATTGCTTCGAATTTTCACGACCTTGTCCTAAGCGTTCTTCATTATAAGAGTACCAAGCACCGCTCTTTTGAACGATATCAAGTTCAGAAGCCATATCTAAGATTTCACCTTCTCTTGAAATACCTTCTCCGTACATAATATCAACTTCAGCAACACGGAATGGCGGTGCTACTTTATTTTTAACTACTTTTATTTTCGTTTTATTACCAACAATATCGTTACCTTGCTTTAACTGCTCAGCACGACGTACTTCAAGACGGACAGTTGAATAGAATTTCAACGCACGACCACCTGGAGTTGTTTCTGGGTTCCCGAACATAACCCCAACTTTTTCACGAATTTGGTTGATAAAGATTGCGATTGTTTTTGATTTGTTGATTGCACCTGAAAGTTTACGAAGTGCTTGTGACATTAAACGTGCTTGTAAACCAACGTGAGAGTCACCCATGTCCCCTTCAATCTCAGCTTTCGGTACAAGAGCTGCTACAGAGTCAATTACGATAATATCAACCGCGCCACTTCGTACAAGTGCTTCTGCGATTTCTAGTCCTTGCTCCCCTGTATCAGGCTGTGATAATAGTAATTCATCGATGTTAACACCTAATTTTTGTGCATATACAGGATCCATCGCATGCTCCGCATCGATGAACGCCGCTTGTCCACCTTGACGCTGCACTTCCGCGATTGCGTGTAATGAAACTGTTGTTTTACCTGAACTTTCAGGTCCATAAATTTCAATAACACGGCCACGTGGGTATCCGCCTACCCCTAGTGCCACATCAAGTGCTAAAGAACCACTTGAAATTGTAGAAATTCTACGCTCCGCTTGTTCTCCTAATTTCATAATTGAACCTTTACCGAATTGCTTCTCTATTTGTTTTAACGCCATATCTAATGCCGCTTGACGATCGCTCATTCAAAATTCCTCCTTAACTAAATTGCTAATCTCATTATACCTATTTTCAATTCAATTTGCCAACAAAAATCGAACATTTATTCGATTTTTTATTTTATATCGAATAAAACTAGATTTCCCCACAAAAAAAGCTAGAAGAAATTTATATCTCTTCTAGCTTTTTAAATAAATGATAAAATCCATATTTTGTAGAGCGTTCTCTAATTTGTTGACGACTTCCACTTAAATTAAGCGAGAAGACTACAGCTGGTTCATCTTTAATCGCCAATCCAACAAATACTGTTCCTGGCTCTTTATGCTCTGAAGCATCCGGTCCTGCCACCCCAGTGAAACTAATCCCGATATCTGCTTTTAACAGTTTCTTTACATTTTCAGCAAGATAACGAGCACACTGTTTACTAACCGCGCCGTCAGTGCGTAACACTTCTTCAGGTACATGTAAAATTTGTTGCTTCACATCATTTTGATAACAAATGACACCGCCTTTAAATACAGACGAAACACCAGCATTTTCTGTTACTTGATTTCCAAAAAGACCACCTGTTAAACTTTCTGCACATGCTAAAGTTAACCCTTTTTCCTTCAATAGCCTTATTGCCTTGTAATGAAGGAAATCTTGGTCATATCCGTAGAAAAATTCTCCTACTTTTTCTAAAATCAAATCTTCCACATGCTGAATCAGTTTCTCCGCCTCATCAGCATCATGATGTTTGGCAGTTAAACGTAATGTCACTTCTCCATCATTTGCGAGTGGTGCAATGGTTGGATTCGTTTGATCATCAATTAAATCTTGAACTTTCACCTCTAATTGAGATTCCCCAATACCAAAAAAACGAAGAACACGAGAATAAATATTTTCCCCCGTTGTAAACTTACATAAAAAAGGCTCTACGTAACTTATATACATCGGCTTCATTTCTTTTGGTGGTCCTGGTAATAAAATATAAACTTTTCCGTTCTTATTTAACCCCATACCAGGCGCCATACCGTGATCATTCGCAAATACAGTCGATCCATTTAAAACGAGCGCCTGCTTTTTATTATTCTCTGTAAATTCACGGCCTGTACGCTTAAAATAATCGCTTATCGATGTTAATGCCTTTTCATCATACACAAGCTCTTCATCTAAACTAGACGCTATTGTTTCTTTCGTTAAATCATCTTTTGTCGGTCCTAATCCACCTGTAAAAATGAGCATATCAGCTCGTTCTTCAGCCAATTCAATTGCCTTCTGTAATCGCTTGTTATTATCCCCAACAACAGTATGGTAGTACACGTTAATTCCGATTGAAGCTAACTTTTCAGATAAAAACTGGGCATTTGTATTTGCAATTTGTCCAAGTAATAATTCCGTTCCAACCGCAATAATTTCAGCATTCATCCCAATTCCCCCATAAACTTCTATTTTGAGTTTACAAAAGCATCTTTATTTTTCCAGAAATAATCCCATCCTGAAATAACGGTAAAGAATAATGCAATCCATATGAAAATATCTGCAACTGGAATATGAAGTAGATTTAACGGTACATCATGTAATAAGTATGCTGCAATCGCAATAATTTGTGTCCATGTCTTAATTTTCCCTAGCTGATTTGCTGCAACTACTTCCCCTGTCCCAGCAAGTACAAGGCGTAAACCTGTTACTGCAAACTCACGGCTTATAATTACAATAACGATCCAAGCAGGTACATATTGCATTTCTACCAATGTGATAAGTGCTGCCGAAACAAGTAATTTATCTGCTAACGGGTCAAGGAATTTCCCTAAATTCGTTACAAGATTATACTTTCTTGCATAATGTCCATCAATCCAATCTGTAGCCGAAGCAATAATAAAGATAAGTGCCCCTACTAAATGTTGAATTGGTAACTCTACATCACCAATTATAAATGAGCCCCACTCAAAGGGCGCTAACATAATTACCATAAAAATTGGAATTAAGAAGATTCTAGATATTGTAATTTTATTTGGTAAATTCACAGCTATTCCTCCATCATGTCAAAAACATTTGTTCATTGAAAAAAGTCATCGAAGCGATGACTGTTATTGCGCAGCTTGCCCTATCCCTTGGTTTTTTATCACCAATCTTTGGTGAAGTTCTTTTGCTGGATCCAATGGGAAAGCAACCACTTGACCATTCAGTTTAACTTCAACATTCGTTGCATTTCCAATATTAAGTCGCACTTCTTTTACTGTTGATAAATCACGTTTTTCTATTTGGCCACCTTGTACTGTAGTGTTTAGAATTTCGTTCCCAGCATCATCTTTAACATCTACATAACTCGCACCTTTACCCGATATTTCCAGTTCTAATGTTTTATTATTATGAATTTCCAAAGTAGATACCTTACCAGTTGTTCCAACTACCTTCACTTCTTGTTGTCCAGTTGGTTGCACCGGTTGTTCCTCTTTCTTTGGCTCTTCTTTCTTTGGTTCTTCTTTTTTAGGTTCTTCTGCTTTCACTTCATCTTTCTTCGTATCTAGCGGAGAATCTTTTGCTTTTTGAACTTCAATTTTCTCACCTTGAGCATTCGGAACTTGCCTATCATCTTTTCCAGTTAACGCTTGAATAACAAACCAGACTACCACTCCAAATGCGATTACTAACAACACAATCAAAATTTTTGGCATATGATCTGCAATTGGCCATGATGAAGATTTTTGCATTGTTTCTTGTGTTTTTTGTCCAGTTGATACTTGTGGAACTTCACGATTTTCAGATTGTGGTATCGTACTCTGATATTCTACAAGCAGTTCCTCTCCATTTAATCCAACAGCATCTGCATATTGTTTAATGAATGCACGCGCATAAAAAGCTCCTGGCAACACATCATAATTGCCTTCTTCAATCGCTACTAAATGGCGTTTTTGAATTTTTGTAATCTCATGCAGCTGATCAATAGCCAAGCCTTTCGCTTCTCTTGCTTCTGTCAGCTTTTGTCCTAATTCCGTCACTACTAACACCTCAATATTTCTTTAAAAGTCGAACATAGAGAAATTATTTCGCGTACCTTGCTCAATTTCATCTACTAAATTATATTGAATTTCTTCATCATAATCGTTACGCAATTCGATAATATAATCAAAATCATCCAATGTATATTCTGACTGACTCACAAACACATCCGGATGTTCCACAACTTTCGTTGCAGGCAATCTCATAATTTCACGAACGAGCTGCCAGTGTCTTTCATTAGCACGCTTTGTCGACACAATTCCATCTAGTATGAAAATATTATCGTCGCTATACTCATCTTCAATCAATTGGCTACGAACAGTTTGCTTAATGAGAGTAGATGATACGAATAACCATCTCTTATTTGCACAAACACTTGCGGCAACAATAGATTCTGTTTTTCCGACACGAGGCATTCCTCGTATCCCAATTAGTTTATGACCTTCTTTTTTCATTATCTCCGCCATAAAGTCTACAAGTAATCCTAATTCATCACGCACAAATCGAAATGTTTTCTTATCATCTGCATCTCGTTGTATGTACCTACCATGTCTAACTGCTAGCTTATCTCTAAGCTTTGGCGGACGATATTTCGTTACCGTTATATTATCCATCGTATTTAAAATTGATTCAAGTCTAGAGATTTGTTCTTGATTATCACACATAAGCAAAAGTCCGCGTCGTGCATTATCTACACCATTAATTGTGACAATATTGATGCCAAGCATACCGATTAACGAAGAAACGTCACCAAGTAAGCCAGGTCGGTTTTTATGTATTTCATATTCAAAATACCATTCAATCATCCAAAATCACTCCCCCACGCTTACTTTACACCTACGTACTATATTATATGATTTCACCTTAATAGGGAAGCTAAATGTATAATCTATTCGTCCTAATTATTATACAAAAAAAGTAGAGAGGAGCTTCTCCTCTCTACTTTTACTTATGTTGTACAAACTTCACCATTAAATTTGCGATTATATGTTGCTCTTGTTCATCAGCAACTTTCCAAAGCTCAGCTAATAATTTTTCTTGATCATTGCGAGCTTCTACTTCATTTGCTAAATAATCACCAACACGAAATGCCATATCTGATACGGCACCACCATCAAGCCCTTTTCCCCCCGCTTGTTCTAAACGTTCTCCTAAAAAGCTCTTCCACTGATCAAAATTATCTAACACTGACATGTTTAAGCACCTCACTATTGAGTAATAGAATCATGCTTAATTTGTCCATTTTTTTATTTTTTATGTAAGAAATTTTTAACAATGCCAACCGCCATTGACTCCAATAATTTGCCCCGTAATATAAGAAGCTCCTGGCGAAACAAGGAAGGAGATTGTTTTTGCTACCTCTTCGGGTAGTCCTATTCTACCTAATGGAATATCTTCAGCAATTTCATTTTTATCATCTTCTGAAAATACATTTAACATTTCTGTTTCGATCGCACCTGGCGCTACCGCATTAACGCGCAATCCACTTAAAGAAACTTCTTTCGCTAAAGCCTTCACATATGAATTTTGTGCACCTTTCACCATTGAGTACAGCACCTCACAAGATGCTCCTATTTGCCCCCAAATGGATGAAATAATGACAACATTACCACTTCTCCGCCCGATCATCGGTGGAAGCGCCATCGATAAAAGTCTATATACACTCTTCACTTGAAGCTCCACCATATAATCTAATTCTTCATTCGTAACATCTGTTACTAATCCAAAGATACTCTTTCCAGCTGCGTATACAATAACATCAATAGGATGTTCGATTTGTCCCCACAATTCCTCCGCTCCATCGATAGAAGCTAAATTTGCTTGCACAGGAATCACTACATCAAATTCCTTTTGTAACTCCCTTACCTTCTCTTCGCTTTTATTGTAATGAATATAGACTATATAACCATCCTCGATTAACTGCTTCGAAATAGCAGAGCCAATCCCTCCGCTTCCTCCAGTTACTAATGCATACTTTTTCATAAATTCCCTCTCTTATCTTTTATGTATAAATAAATAATACCCTCATCTTACCATTTGGCAATAACCAAACGTTAGATGAGGGATATAGATACTGCGTTTTTAATTCAAATATTACTTCACTTTTTTGGTAACACTTGGCAGACACTCATTTTCTCTTCAATTAATAGTGTTTTTGCTGCTTGTTGTAGGTCTTGAACAGTCAATCCTTCTAACACTGTAAGAGCATCAAATAAACTAGATTCATTAAACGCATATCGTGTAAACTGATTTGCAATATATTCAGGTGAATTCAACGATCGTAAAAATCCACCAATTTTCTTTTTCTTCACCCGTTCCAGCGCAGTCTCATCTAACTGATCATAATTCGTTTGTAGTAAAATACCTTTTAATCGCTCTGCCAATTCATCAGGGTGCTTCGTATCTCCACCAACCATTGCAAAACCGAAGTTATTTTCTTCTGTATAGTCATACGAGAACGAATCATCAATAAGACCTTCATTATATAAAGATTCGTAATGAACTGACCCTTTTCCAAATAAATAATCTAAAAGTAATGTAAGCGCAATTTCTTGTTTTAACAGGGCTTGCCCTTTTTCTTTTAAATTCGTTGCCTTAATACCAACTAAACATTTTGGAGTTTGAACAGGCATTGAAATAATCTTTTTCTTTTCATTTACTTCTTCTGGTTCCTCTTCAAAAGAGCGAACGATTTCCGGTTGATTTTCGTAATCTTTTTTCGCTTGATTTTCACGAACTAAATCCATTGTTTTTTCAGGATCAATCGCTCCAACAACAAATAATAACATGTTGCTCGGATGGTAAAAAGTCTCATAACATTCATACAGTAGGTCTTTTGTAATTTTACTAATAGACTCAATCGTCCCTGCAATATCAATTTTAATTGGATGTTTCACAAACAAACTATCGATTAACCCAAAGTATAAACGCCAGTCTGGGTTATCTTGGTACATTTGAATTTCTTGACCGATAATACCTTTTTCTTTTTCAACCGTTTTTTCAGAGAAATACGGTTCTTGTACAAAGTCTAACAACGTATTTAAATTTCTCTCTACATTTGATGTACAGGAAAAGAGATAAGCGGTTCTTGTAAAAGATGTAAAAGCGTTAGCTGAAGCACCTTGTTTACTAAACAATTGAAACGCGTCATGGTCCTCTTTTTCAAACAATTTATGCTCAAGGAAATGAGCAATTCCATCTGGTACACGAGTCATGTCTTCTTTTCCAAGCGGAACAAATGTATTATCAACAGAACCGTACTTCGTCGTAAATGTTGCAAATGTTTTGTTGAAGCCTTGTTTCGGTAAGATATATACGTCTAATCCATTCGGAAGTTTTTCATAATATAGCGTCTCTTTTAATTGCTCATATACAATTTTCTCCATTTATTCTCCCTCCGTTCCATGTAAAAAGTAAATTGTATCTAGTTCAATATTATTAGCAACTTTCACAATCTCTTCTTTCGTCACGTTTTCTATGCCCGTTAGCCATTCTTCAACTGGACGCGTACGCTCTGAGATTACCCCGTGATAAAGCATTTCAACAAAACCACGTGGTGTATCAATTGCCTCTAAGATTTGATTTTGAATTACACTTTTCGTTTGCTGAATCTCTTCCTCTGAAAAATCACCGCTTTGCATTGCTTTCATCTGTTCTTTAATAATTTCAACAGCTTTTTCAAAGTTCTTCGCTTCAATCCCAGACATAACGAAGAGCAAACCTTTATGACTTTCAAATCTCGATGCTGCATAGTACGCTAAACTATTTTTTTCACGGACATTTACGAATAACTTCGAATGAGAAAACCCTCCAAATAATCCGTTAAACAATTGTAATGCGAAATACTCTTCATCTTTATACGTAATGAATGTGCGATAGCCTATATTTAATTTACTTTGCTTTAGTTCTTGTTTTTCAACAATTTCTTTTTCTTCATTATTTCGTTTATGAAGAAGTACATTTCTCTCTTTCATAGCGCGAGGTGAAATCGAAAAATACTTATTTACAAGCTCCACGGCATCTTCTGAAATGTCACCAATGATATATAAATCCATTTCATCTTCAGCTAACACTTTTTGATAATATTGATACAAACTTTCATTTGTAATAGAAGCTACACTTTCTTTTTTTCCATTTGCACTTAAGCGATATGGTTCTACTTTGCACATTTCTTCAATTAAACGCTCGTTTGCATAACGCATTTTATCATCATAAGTAGCTTCAATTCGTTGCAAGAGTGCTCGTTTCTCACTTTCTACAATAGAAGATAAAAAACCGTCCCCTTCTATTGCTGGATTTAAAACAATATCAGATAACATAGAAAGCGCCTTTTCAAATAACGGTGGTGCATCGCGTAAATATGTTTCATTTGCAATGTCTACATAAATAGAGATGATATGGTCTTCCCCTTTTTTACTTACATCTACCGCTAAAGAAGATCCATATAATTCTTCTAAATATTGACGAAGACGAATTACAGAAGGCAGTTTTTCTGTCGCACTTTGCAATACGTACGGCAATAGAGCACGCTCTGTCACCGTCTCCTCATTTAAAGGTGCTTTAAAACGAAATACAAAGGTATTCGTTTTAAATTTATCAGTCGGAATAATATGTACTCGCAAGCCACCTAATTCATGCAGTTGCTGTTCCATTAGTTTCATTAATAGCCCTCCTTTACGTATGTAGGAATATTCCTCTTCAATATACAGTTTTTAGAAATAAAAAATCAACTTTTCTTCCTTATTATGCTTACATTTGAGTCTTTCTAAAAACTTTAATATGTAAGGAACATAGTAAAATTCCGTATTAAATATATTCTATGTAAAAAAGCCCGCACTAATGTGCGAGCTTTTCTTATACTTTCTAAATACTCATCGTTTTCCTTTTTCATAAGGCGTTCCTAATGCTTTCGGAGCTTCAGATCGGCCTACAAAACCAACAAGTGCTAATATTGTAAATACATACGGTAATATCGTTAAGAATACACTTGGAATTTCTTTTAATACAGGAATTGTACCACCTGTTATCCCAAGTGATTGAGCAAACCCGAAGAACAGTGCTGCTCCAAGAGCACCAAGTGGATTCCATTTACCAAAGATCATAGCTGCTAGTGCTAAGAAACCTTGTCCAGTAATTGTAGCACCTGAGAAGTTACCAGAAATCGACATTGCGAAGACCGCACCACCCACTCCTGCAAACATTCCAGATATACAAACTGCAATATAACGCATTTTATATACATTAATCCCCATCGTATCTGCTGCCATTGGATGTTCACCAACAGCACGAAGACGAAGACCGAATGGTGTTTTATAAATAATGTACCAGACAACAAAAGCTAAAATAATAGCAATATACGATGTTAACGGTACATTTGAGAAAAAGATTTTCCCGATTACCGGAATATCCGAAAGTCCTGGAACATCGATTTTTTCAATTCGGTATTGAATAAAATCAGTCTGTCCTTTACCAAAGATTTTCTTAATCGCAAATACTGTTAAACCGAGAGCCAAAAAGTTAATCGCTACCCCGCTTACTACTTGATCCGCGCGGAATGTAATGGATGCTACTGCGTGAAGAAGTGCAAATAATCCGCTACCAATAGCTGCAAATAATAGTGCAATCCAAGGAGTCATTGCTCCCCACGTATCACCCATTAATAACGTTGTAACGATACCAGTAAATGCACCAAATAACATTAAACCTTCTAATGCTATATTTACAACCCCAGAACGTTCACTGAACACTCCACCTAACGCCGTAAAAATAAGTGGCGCTGCCGTATATAACGTACCAGTCACAAGAATGGCTAAAATATCTATAAAGCTCATTTATTTCCCCTCCTTGCTCATGCGTGTAAGTGCCCAGCGTAAAACATAACTGCAAGCAACAAAGAAAATAATACATGCAATAATAACATTAATTAACTCAGAAGGTACATCTGCTTCAAAATTCATTTGCGGGGCTGCACTTTTCAAACCACCGAACAGTAAAGCCGATAATAATATACCAAACGGATTATTTCCTCCAAGAAGAGCTACCGCAATCCCATCGAATCCAATACCAGTAAACGATGTCATTGCCGTCATACTTTGGAATGTTCCTAGACCTTCCATTGCCCCACCAATTCCAGCAAAAGCGCCAGCAATTGTCATTGATAATACAACATTACGAGAGACTTTCATCCCTGCATATTGCGATGCATTTTGGTTAAAACCAACCGATTTCAACTCATATCCTAACGTAGTTCTATCTAATAAGAACCACATTACAATAGCAATTAAAATAGCTACAACAATTCCCCAGTGCAAACGAGATCCATCTGTCAATGAAGATAGCCAATCAGAAGCTAATGAAGCACTCGCTTGTACATCATAAGATTTCTCATTACCTTCATGTATAAAACGTTTAATAAGATCATACGTAACATAAAGTGCAATGTAGTTCATCATAATTGTGACAATTACTTCATTTACTTTAAGCTTTCCTTTTAAATATCCAGGTATAAACCCCCATAAACCACCGGCAATCGCGGCTACTAAAATAGATAACGGAATATGCAAAAATGCTGGTAACGACACTGCATATCCAAACCAGACAGCGGCAAGCCATCCAACTAATAATTGTCCTTCTACCCCAATGTTAAAAAGACCTGTACGAAACGCAAATGCAACAGACAGACCAGCTAACACAAGTGGAATCATCGTACGTAGCGTCTCACCGATAGCCTGCGGATTTCCAACCATTCCTTCCCAAAGCGCTGCATACCCAACAATTGGATCATATCCACTAACTAACATTACAATGGCACCAACAAGTAAACCAAAAATAACGGATAATACAGGAACTAAAATGTTAATTGTTCGCTCCGTTAAAAATTTTTTAGCCATTTGTATTCACCTTCGCTTTCTCCGTTCCGCCAGCCATCAACAAACCAAGCTGTTGTTCATTTGTTTCTTTCGCATCGACAATTGCTACAATTTTCCCTTCATATATAACAGCAACTCGATCACTTACATTTAAAATTTCATCCAGTTCTAGCGATAGAAGTAATACCGCTTTCCCATTATCTCTCTGCTCGATTAATTTTTTATGAATAAATTCAATCGCACCTACATCTAAACCACGTGTTGGCTGTGCTGCAATTAATAAATCTGGATTACGATCTACTTCACGTGCAATGATAGCTTTCTGCTGATTTCCACCTGATAGAGCACGCGCTAATGTTTGTTCACTAGGTGTACGTACATCAAACTGTTCAATAAGCGCCTTTGCTTTCTCTGTGATTTTGCTAAAATTTAAAATCCCCTTCTTAGAAAATGGGTTTTTATAGTACGTTTGCAAAACTATATTGTCTTTAACAGAAAAATCGAGAACTAGCCCGTGTTTATGACGGTCTTCTGGAATATGACCAATTCCTTCCTCTGTAATTCTTCGAACAGGCCAATTCGTTATTTCTTTTCCTTTAATTGCAATAGAACCTGACTCAACTTTTCGTAAACCAGTAATCGCCTCTATTAATTCACTTTGCCCATTTCCATCAATCCCTGCAATCCCAACAATTTCTCCTGCACGAACAGTTAAGTCAAGGCCTTTTACAGCAGGTAATTGGCGTGCATCATGAACGACAAGATTCGCAACAGACAGAACCTCTTCTTTCGGTTTGGCCTCTATTTTTTCTGTTTTAAAATTCACTTGACGTCCGACCATTAATTCTGCAAGTTTATGTTCATCCATTTTCGCAACGTCAACTGTACCAATCCCTTTACCTTTACGAATAATTGTACAACGATCGCAAACTTCCATAATTTCTTTCAACTTATGTGTAATAAGAACGATAGACTTCCCTTCTTGCACAAGCTTTTTCATAATTTGAATCAACTCATGAATTTCTTGAGGGGTTAACACTGCAGTCGGTTCATCAAATATTAAAATCTCCGCACCACGATAAAGTGTCTTTAATATTTCAACCCTTTGCTGCATCCCAACCGAAATATCTTCAATCTTTGCATATGGATCAACAGCTAAACCGTACTGTTCAGATAATTGTTTAATTTCTTTTGCAGCCTCTTCAACAGCGATTTTCCCTTTTCTCTTTGGCTCATTTCCTAGAATAATATTCTCTGTAACTGTAAAATTATGAACAAGCATAAAATGCTGATGGACCATCCCAATTCCAAGGTCATTTGCTATATTCGGATTTGTAATTTTTACAGGTTTCCCTTTAATTTTAATCTCTCCCTGTTCTGGTTGATACAAACCGAACAGTACATTCATTAGCGTTGATTTCCCTGCACCATTTTCTCCAAGTAAAGCATGTATTTCTCCCTGTTTTACTTGCAGCGTAATATCATCATTCGCCACAATGCCTGGGAATACTTTTGTAATATTGTTCATCTCAATTACGTATTCCATTTTGTTCCTCCTTCTAGCAGGGAACACTCCCCAATTACACTCTATTAAAAGTATTTTTATATATACAAAGGTTAGTTCTAAGAACTAACCTTTGCTATTGCTCTATCATTATTTCTTTAGAGCAGCTTCGTATGCTTTATATTCATCATCAGTCGCAGGTACTTTAATTTCACCAGCAGTGATTTTCTTCTCAAACTCTTCTACTTTTGTTAAAATTTCTGGGTTTACTTTTTTCACATTGTCAGTTGTTTTCGCAATGCCGACACCTTCATCCTTTAAGCCAAACTCTTCTACTTTACCGCCTTTTAACTTACCATCTTTCGCTTCTTGTGCCACTTTTGCAACTGCAATATCAACACGTTTTACCATTGAAGTTAAAGTTACGTTTTCAGGCATACCTTCTTGGTTTTGATCACGGTCAACACCGATTACCCAAACGTTTTCACCTTTTTTCTTGCGGTTTTTCGCTTCTGTGAATACACCGTTACCAGTTGCACCTGAAGCGTGATAAATTACGTCAACACCTTGACCGTACATTGCTGAAGCTAATACAGATCCTTTTTCTGGCTTATCAAACGCATCAGCATATTGTGATACAATTTCGATATTTGGATTTACTGCTTTTGCACCAGCTTTAAAACCTGATTCGAATTTTGTAATTAATGGACTCTTCACACCACCAACGAAACCAACTTTATTTGATTTTGTTGTCATTGCTGCTACAGCCCCAACTAGGAATGAACCTTCATGGTCTTTAAATGTAATACTTGTTACATTCGGCTTCTTTACAACTGTATCTACAATCGCAAATTGTTCTTTCGGATACTGTTCAGCGACCTTTTCGATTGATTTTTCCATTAAGTATCCAATACCAAATGTTGTGTTATAATTATCTTTCGCAAATTTCGTTAAATTCGGGATATAGTCTGCATCTTTACTTGATTGAAGATAACGGTATCCTTCATTTTTCTTTAAATTGTTGTCTTTACCAAATTTCGTTAAACCTTCCCAAGCTGATTGGTTAAATGATTTGTCATCAACGCCCCCAACATCAGTAACCATACCAACTTTGAACTCTTTTTTGTCGCTACTCTCTTTATCCGAGTTACCACATGCACCTAACACCGCACTTGCTGCTAACGTTAACGATAATAAAAGACCTGTTTTTTTCTTCATACTAGAAACCCCTCCTGAAATGATTTGTCTATTGATTCATACGCTGCTGTCCCTACTTCTTGCTGTCACCTCCCTAAAAAGGAACTTACCTACATACGTTTTCTTAATACGTGGAAGCTAAACTTGTCAGCTCTAAAGTAATTAATAGAATATAAGATTGGCTCATCATTTTGGTCATAGTGCATTTGTTTTAAAACTAGCAATGCTGTCTCAGGTTCACATTCTAAAATCGGTGAAATTTTCGGATGATAACCTATTGGCTCAATGTGAGCAACTGCGTATGTGATTCGCTTGTGCGTATTATTATGTATTACTGTAAGCAGCGATTCCTCATTGTATCCCGATAAATCTGGTAATATCTCTTTTGCCAGTTTATCAATGCAATATACAACTGGTTCCCCATCCGCTGTACGAACACGCTCGATCATTACTGCACTAAAGCCATCTTCACAATTGAATTTCTCTTTTTCTTCTTCTGTTAAAGTTGTTGTAGATGATGATAAAAAGATTGTTTCCGGTGTTTTCCCCACACTAGAAATCATATCTGTAATACTAGAAAGCTGCTCTATTCCAGAAGAAAATAACGGTTTCGCATTTACAAATGTCCCTACACCATGTCTACGAATAACAACATTTTCTTCTTCTAAAATGCGTAGTGCTTCCCTTAAAGTTGCCCTACTTACACCAAGTTCTTTCGCTAGATCAAACTCTGAAGGTAACTTTTGCTTTTCTTTGTAAGCCCCATCTTTAATTTTTCCTTTGATGTGATCAATCACCCGCAAATATAGGTGACGACTATCGGATTTTACTGACATAAGACTCCCCCGCATTTCAATTATTCGACCTCTGATGTAAGACTTCTTTTCTCTTTTTTCAACTTACAACACAGCATAATTACTAAATACTAAAAATAAGTGTAATTATCGAACAAATATTAATAATTTTTCAAGGTGAAATTTTCACTCTTTATTCCATAAAAAAAACTTTGCACCATAAACATTCCTCATATCGAGAAAAAGTTCGGCACAAAGATCCCTTACATCCTTTGTTACACACTTTTCCCCCATAGTCTAGCAATTCATGGTTGCCAGGTAGAAACTTATGGACCTTATCTCCAAGATTATATGAGGCAGTGATTCTTTTCGAAGTAATCTTACCACTTGCTCCCATATGTGTCAACAGAATTCAACATTTTTCTACATTAAATATCGAACGTTTCGAAAACCAAAACAATAAGCATTCGTATTCTAAAGATCCCCCCGTTATGTAAGCACTTTCTTTTCTGCTGAATATAGTATATAACAAAAACAGCATATAAAAAAGCCTAATTGTAAAACAATTAGGCTTTTTTTAAGAACTTTTTTCTTGCACATCTTTAATGAGTACTCCCCTTGGTTTACTACCTTCATAAGGGCCTACTACACCATTCATTTCCATGGCATCAATTAAACGAGCTGCTCGCGTATATCCTACTCTAAATCTACGTTGTAACATAGAAACAGATGCTGTTTGCATTTCTACTACAAGCTGAACCGCTTCATCGTATAATTCATCTTCTACTTCCTGCTTTGTTTCAGGAACATCTTGTGGAATCATATCCTCTTGATATTGTGCTTTTTGCTGCGCAATAACAGATTCTACGACTCTCTCAACTTCATCATCTGATAAAAACGCCCCCTGTACACGAACAGGTTTCGATGCACCAATTGGTATGAACAACATATCTCCACGACCTAACAACTTCTCTGCACCACCACCGTCAAGAATCGTTCGAGAGTCTATTTGGGAAGATACAGCAAATGCAATACGAGATGGAATATTCGCTTTAATAACACCCGTAATAACATCAACTGACGGACGCTGAGTCGCAATAATTAAATGAATACCAGCAGCACGTGCCATTTGTGCTAAACGCATAATCGCATCTTCTACATCCGAAGAAGCAACCATCATTAAATCAGCTAACTCGTCCACAATTACTACAATATATGGTAATTCAGGTTGTTTCGCTTCCGATTGGCTATTATGTTCTTTAATATAATCGTTATACCCTTCAATGTTACGCGTACCGCTATGTGCAAATAATTCATAACGACGCTCCATTTCACTCACAACTTTCTTCAAAGCCTGTGACGCTTTTTTCGGATCAGTTACAACTGGTGTCAATAAGTGCGGAACACCGTTATATACATTTAACTCTACCATTTTCGGATCAATCATCATTAATTTTACTTCATGCGGTTTCGCACGCATTAAAATACTTACAATAATTCCATTAATACATACACTCTTCCCACTACCAGTCGCACCAGCCACTAATAAATGGGGCATTTTATTTAAACGTGCCAATACAGCCTCTCCTGTAACATCACGTCCAAGACCGATTAATAACTTCTCTTCTGGGTGGTTATTCGCCTTTGAATCAAGAACTTCTCTCAGCGTTACCATAGAAACTTCTGAATTCGGAACCTCAATCCCTACAGCTGATTTCCCGGGAATAGGTGCTTCAATACGAATGTCTTTCGCTGCTAAAGCAAGCGCCAAATCATCACTTAAACTAACAATTTTACTTACCTTTACTCCCATATCAGGATACACTTCATACTTCGTAACTGCAGGACCTCTATGTACTTTTGTTACTTTCGCTTTCACACCAAAACTTTGGAATGTACGTTCCAATTTACGAGCATTTTCATAAATTTCCGCATTTTCATTTGTAACTTGCTTATTTTGGGGAAACTTTAATATATCAAGCGAAGGAAGCTTATAATCTTTATTTTCCACATTAGAAAATTGCATAGGAGGTGCTTTCGTTTCACCTTCTAGCGATTCAACAATTTTTTCTCCTCGTTTCTTTTGAGGTTGTTCTTCTGGCACAGGCGGAACTGCCTCTTCAATAAACGGAGGAGTGATTAAATCATTTTCTTCTATCTGCTTTTCCGTCTCTTCACGTACTGGATAATTCTCAGTAAAATTTGAAATAATTGGTGGACCAATTTCTATTTCTTCTACTGGCTCAATAGCTTCTTCTTGTTCAGCAACACGTTCACGCCTCTTGCTTCTTGTTGTTTTTTTCTTTTCAGTTTGCTCGGCGACCCTTTGAGATTTCCAATCTTTATAATCCCCTTGCATTACTTGAAATTGACTTCTAAGAATTCTCCCTACCGGAGCAAGTACTTCTCCAATATGTTTATTTGTTATACAAAGTATTCCAAGAATAACTAAAATAATTCCAATGATATATGCCCCTACTTCGTCAAATAAGAAATAGCACGTTGCGAACATCAGTGCACCAAACATACCGCCACCTAAATGAACACTATCCGGGCCCTTTTTCATTTCAAGGAAGAAGTAATCTTTTGTACTAACAATTACAGAAGTATTTTGCACAGCTCCATCTTTCGTAAGAAGGTTAAATAATGTAATATGACTAAACATTAATATTGCTAGTACAATTAAATAAACACCTATTAGCCGTTTATTTAAAAGGTTTGGCCATCCACGCTTTATTACAAACGCAACAGATAAAGCTATTACACCTAACACACCAATTATGTACCACTCACCAAAGAAGAAGCGAAAAAATAACACAAACGATTTCCCTACAACACCTAGCTGTAAAATCGTAATAATCGAAAGTGCAAAAAGAGTTAACCCGACGATTTCATAATACAAAGTTGGCTTTATCGTACGTCTTGCCTTTGCCTTCGTCCCTCTTTGCTTTTGTTTTGCCATTTCTTCACCTCGTGTTCTAAAAATTAAGTACAACTTCCTTATAAAAAAGTTCTACTTATATGTCTTTCTCTCTATTTTTCAGGTCTTTATATCTTCTATTTTTACACTTCTTGTAAAATGTTAAATAAACAGAAGAAAGCAGCCTACTCATGGCTGCTCAACCGTCTTGTTTTGTATATTATACCATAGCTCCTAAACAAAATCCTTCTTTTTGCTAAAAGGTAATTTTCTGTCCAGGCTCAAAATCTAGGTAGTGAGACGGATTCGTACTTAATACACGTACAATAGAGTAACATTGATTATCCTCCTCAGAAACCACTAATTCCACGCCATTTATATTCACAACTTTTTGGCTTTCGCATTGTGAATAATCGGCCGGATACACAAGTTGCTCTGGCATAATTGTATATAAAATCATTGTAGCATTGTCCCTTCTGCACTATTGTCCATGCGTTCATCAATCAATTCGTTTAATTTTCGAAGTGCGCTACCAATACCACCGACACCATCTATAAGACCATACTTCACTGCATCTCCACCTATTACATTCGTCCCAATATCTCGCGTCAAATTCCCTTTTGCGAACATAAGCTCTTTAAAACGATCTTCCGTTACTTTCGAATGCTTTGTCACAAATCGAATGACTCTTTCTTGCATTTTATCCAAATACTCAAATGTTTGCGGCACACCTATAACAAGACCTGTTAAACGAATCGGATGAATTGTCATCGTCGCTGTTTCGGCAATAAATGAATAATTAGTCGAGACCGCAATCGGTACACCGATTGAATGCCCTCCTCCTAAAACAAGAGATACGGTTGGTTTTGAAAGCGAAGCCACCATTTCAGAAATCGCTAACCCAGCTTCAACGTCACCTCCAACTGTATTTAATATTAACAGTAAACCTTCAATTTTTGGATTTTGTTCAATCGCGACAATTTGCGGAATGATGTGTTCATATTTTGTTGTTTTATTTTGTGGTGGCAACTGAATATGACCTTCCACCTGCCCAACAATTGTTAAGCAATGAATACGCGATTCATTCATTTGTGGTACATTCGTCTGTCCAAGTTGCTGAATTTTCTCCACTATAGAAGCCTCTTTTGGAACTTCTTTCGGCTCAGCTTCTTTTTCTTCATTTGTATAACGATCACGTTCTGTCATATCGCATCCCCTTTCACTCGTATATAACTATTATTTCTTAAGTTATAAATTTCATTCGATAGGGTTAAAAAAGAAAAAGATCACCTGTAAAGGTGACCTTCTTTATACTTCCATAATAATCGGTAAAATCATTGGCTTTCTCTTCGTTTCTTCGTACAAGAACTGCCCTAATAATTCACGAATATTTTGTTTCAGCATAGACCATTCAATTGTATACTCTTTAATTGATTGTTCAACAATCATACGTACAATATCTGTGGATCGTTCGATTAATGCTTCTGATTCACGAACATATACAAAGCCGCGTGAAATAATTTCTGGACCAGAGATTATTTTCTTTTCATCCTTACCTAGTGTTACAACAACAACTAAAATTCCATCTTGAGATAACATCTTTCTATCTCGAAGAACGATGTTACCGACGTCACCTACACCTAATCCATCAATTAAAACATTGCCAGCTTGCACTTTACCAGCTAACTTTGCTTCATCGTCACCAAAAGCAATTACATCACCTTTTTCTACGATAAAGATATTCTCTCTCGTAATACCTACATCTTCCGCTAAATATGCATGTGCTTTTTGCATACGGAACTCACCATGTACGGGTACAAAATACTTCGGCTTCATTAAATTTATCATCAGCTTTAATTCTTCTTGGCTACCGTGACCTGAAACGTGAACTTTTCTTTCACCGTAATAAATAACCTCAGCACCAGCTCTAAATAACAAGTCAATAATTTTTGATACAGATATTTCATTTCCTGGAATTGGAGAAGCTGCAATAATAACAGTATCACCTTTACGAATTGAAATTTGTTTGTGAGCTTGCTTCGCCATTCTAGAAAGGGCTGCCATCGGTTCCCCTTGACTACCAGTCGTTAAAATAGCTACCTTTTTTTCCGGGAAATTGTCTATTTCTTGTAATGAAATAACCATACCTTCTGGAACATCTAAATAACCAAGACGTCTCGCAATATCTACCACTTTCACCATGCTACGTCCTACTACCGCTACCTTCCTTCCAGTTTCAGCAGCTGCATCAAACACTTGTTGAATACGATGTACATTGGAGGCAAATGAAGCAACGATAATACGTCCTTCTGAACTATAGAACACTTTAGAAATCTCTATACCAACTTCTTTTTCCGAACCTGTATAACCAGGACGTTCAGCGTTTGTACTATCAGATAACAAGCAAAGTACGCCTTCATTTCCAATTTGCGCCATTTTCCCAAGATCTGCTCCACTATTTCCGATTGGAGTTTGATCAAATTTAAAGTCTCCTGTATATACTACAGCACCTTTTGATGTATGGAAACAAACACCCACAGAATCCGGAATACTATGTGTCGTTCCGAAGAATGACACAGTTGTTGAATTAAACTCTACTGTTGAATTCGAGTCAATTGTTTTTAAGTCTACACGACCTAACATTCCTGCTTCGCCAAGCTTTTCTTGTATAAGTCCTACCGTTAATTTCGTCGCATATACTGGAATAGATAATTTACGAAGCACATAAACAATTCCACCAATATGATCTTCATGACCATGGGTAATAAATAGTCCTTTTACTCGCTCTTGATTTTCTACTAAATATGTAATGTCAGGAATAACAATATCAATCCCAAACATTTCATCTCCCGGGAACATCAATCCTGCATCTACAATAAAGATTTCAGAATCAATTTCAACACAGTACATGTTTTTTCCGATTTCACCTACTCCGCCAAGAGCAAATACTTTAACAGACTCATTCTCTTTTCTCTTCATGTTGTTGCCTGGTTTAAAAATCTTGCAAACACTGATTTCACTAAAATTGCAGAGACACCAGGGGAAACTCTACAACCACCATATATTCACCGTCCAAGACGAATGTCCTTACCGTTATGCGATATCATGTCCTTGTTAATTTTTTAAACCAGGTTTCACCTCTCTTTCATTATATAAATCAAATATCTTATTCGATATGATATGAAAATTTCATTGAATCGTAATTTTTACCAATTTTGCTAAGCATACCCGTACTAAGCTACTTAGCCATATTATACCTGATACAAGAAATAGAACACAAGTTAAATTATACGAAAGACAAGAGAAGACGCTAAAGTGAGGCCGTAATTTTCGGGGGGGATTTTCATATCATACTCACTATTTTTCCTACGTAATAAGAGTTTAATGGAAAAATATTCATGTGCGTTCTTTACATAAACATGAAACGATATCCACTAAAAAAATCTTATCTCTGTAATCCGTTTCTAACTAATCCTACACTCTGCCATCCCCTTCTTATTACAGCCTATTAACTATAGCTAATTTTCACCACTTACATATAGTTAATCAAAATAAAAATGACCTAGTTTCACACTAGGTCATTTTTATTAACGAGGAATAGATTGCATTACGGATTGTAACGTTATTCTTTCTTCTTCCGTTAATGGAAGAAGTGGCAAACGTACAGAACCTACATCTAATCCCACCATTTGTAATGCTGTTTTTACTGGTGTTGGGCTTGGCGCCATAAATAGTGCATCCGTTACTTTTACTAGTAATTGATGTAATTTCTGCGCTTTTTTGAACTCTCCAGCTTGGAATGCAGCAATCATTTCTTGCATTTCATTCCCAATAACATGAGATGCTACAGAAACAATACCTTTTGCTCCAATTGCCATAGCTGGTAATGTTAAACCATCATCACCGCTGTATACTGCAAAGTCGTCCGCTGTTTTTTCAATGATTTCTGTCATTGTTAATACATCGCCGCCTGCATCTTTAATCGCAACAATGTTTTCTATTTCTGATAAACGAACAACTGTATCAACGGAGATTTGTACAATAGATCGTCCTGGAACATTATATAGCATTACCGGAAGCGGAGTGCTTTCAGCGATTGTTTTAAAGTGCTGGTACATCCCTTCTTGACTCGGTTTATTATAATACGGTGCCACTAGCATAACTGCATCAACACCAACTTCAGTTGCCTTTTTTGTTAAATCAACAGAAGCATGCGTATTATTGCTACCTGTTCCAGCGATTACGGGCACCCTTTTATCGACAACAGATACGACATGGCGATATAACGCTACTTTTTCTTCTGATGTTAATGTAGGAGATTCTCCAGTCGTTCCTCCTACCACGATTGCTGTTGTACCGTTATCAATTAAATAATTTACCAATTTCGTTGTCTTTGCAAAATCGATATTACCGTTTTTATCAAACGGTGTTACCATCGCGGTTGCAATTGTCCCAAAATCTATCATGATCTCACTCCTTATTGTTCCAGTTGCTTTTCTTTTGAAAGCTCAAATGCACTATGTAATGCATTCACAGCCTCCACTAAATCGGCTTCTTTTACAAGAACCCAAATTGTCGTATGACTATCTGCTGATTGCAGAATTTGAATACCTTTTTCCGCTAAAGCTGTGACAATTTTCGCTGTAACCCCTGGAATACCTGCCATTCCAGCACCAACGATAGAAACCTTCGCACAATGCTCTGTCACAACTGGATCATATCCAAGTTGCTTTAAAACCTCAACTGCACGCGCTGATACACTATCCTTTACTGTGTAAGCTACACCGGTAGGAGAAATGTTAATTAAGTCCACACTAATCCCTTCATTAGCCATTTCTTTAAACACGTGTTGTTGTAAATCATATGCAGTTTCTTTTGCAAGCACTTTAATTTGCGTTACGTTTGACACATGGGCAATCCCTGTAACAGGACGTTCTTCTACATCCTGCCCTTTTGTAGCACCATCATATGCCGCAATAAGCGTACCTTCACTATCAGAATACGTAGAACGTACACGAAGTGGTACTTTTGCATGCATCGCAATTTCAACCGCACGCGGATGAACAACTTTCGCACCTTGATAAGCCATGTTACAAATCTCGTTATATGTTACAGTTTGAAGATGACGCGCATCTTTTACGATACGAGGATCCGCAGTCATAACACCTTCAACATCTGTGAAGATATCGATATATTCAGCATGAAGCGCAACACCTAATGCTGAAGCTGAAGTATCACTACCTCCGCGTCCAAGTGTTGTCGTATCTCCATTTTTCGTTTGACCTTGGAATCCAGTCACGACGATAACATCTACATTTTGTAACTCTTCATGTATACGATCGCAATTCATTTCAATAATCTTAGCATTCGTAAAGTCATTATTCGTTACAAAACCAGCTTGTGCACCATTTAATGCTGCTGCTTTTATACCATTCTCATTCAACATGTTAGAGAAAACAATTGCTGAGATTAATTCTCCGCATGATAATAATAAATCTTGCTCACGTTTAGAAATATTAGATTCCTCTTGATTTACAAGACTTAATAACGTATCAGTTGCATACGGTTCACCTTTACGGCCCATTGCTGATACGACAGTAACTACTTTATAACCAGCAGCTAACGATTTTTTTATATGGTGAAGCGCATGCTTACGCCCATTGTCATCACGTACTGATGTTCCACCAAATTTTTGAACAATAATTTTCATATTTTGCACCTTCTCTTAGCCGTTTACACTAATTGTAATTTTACTAAGCGCTCTGCAATTTGAACAGAATTCCATGCAGCGCCTTTTAATAAGTTATCAGATACGACCCAAAGATGGAATCCTTTATCATTATTTAAATCTTTACGGATTCTTCCAACGAATACTTCGTTTTTACCTACTGCAGTAGCTGGCATTGGATATAACTGCTCTGCTGGATTATCTTGCAATACAATACCTTCTGCATTTGCAAGTAAGTTTTTCATTTCTTCTACTGTTACGCCTTCTTTATCTACTTCAATGTACACAGACTCGGAATGACCCGATACAACTGGTAAACGTACACATGTCGCAGCTACTTCTAATTCAGGCATATGCATAATTTTTTTCGTTTCATTAATCATTTTCATTTCTTCAAATGTAAATCCATTATCTTGGAATTTATCAATCTGTGGAATAGCATTAAAAGCGATTTGGAAATGCTTTTCGTCACCTGATACAGGTAAAACATTCGCCTTTACTTCTTCACCATTTAAGATTGCTTGTGATTGTTCATGAAGTTCTTCAATAGCTGCCGCACCAGCACCTGATACAGCTTGATATGTGGAAACGATTACTCGTTTTAAACCATATTGCTGGCGAACTGGCTCAAGAGCTACTACCATTTGAATTGTAGAACAGTTTGGATTTGCAATAATACCATTATGTTCTTTTAAATCATTTTCATTTACTTCAGGTACAACAAGTGGCACGTTTTCTGTCATACGGAATGCACTTGTATTATCAACAACAATTGCACCGCGCTTTGCTGCTTCTGGCGCTAATTGTTTCGATACAGATCCACCTGCACTAAATAGTGCAATATCTACTCCTTCAAAACTTTCAGGAGTTGCCTCTTGAACTGTAAATTCTTCGCCTTTAAATACAAGTTTCTTACCTGCAGATCGTTTAGATGAAAGTAACGTTAACTTCCCAATTGGAAATTCTCGTTTCTCTAAAGTATTTAACATTTGTTCACCAACTGCGCCGGTTGCTCCAACTACAGCGACATGAAAAGTTTTTTGCTTTTCCATCACTATGCCCCTTTCTAGATACCAATCCTTCTATAACTTAGAATTAGAAGGAGCTCACAATGCCCCCTCTAATCTTAATAACGTTAATTTTATCATATTCTACAGTAAGAATGATGGTTTCAACAAAAATTGTACGTTTTTTTTCGTTTTTTAATTCATATATCTGAATTTTTCTACAACAACAGGTTGTAATTGTTTTCCTTGTAACGCTTCTAATACTGTATCTTCAAGTAACTCCATACGAGCTACCATTGAGTTCGGTTTTTTCTCTGGTGCATCTTGGCCGAATGGTACGAAGTAGATGTCTTTTGTAGCCATTAGGCGCATGAGGTTGACGCCAACAGGGTGATGACAATATAAATATTTCTTTTTTCTTCTATTATATGTTTATTTCACAAGCTGTAAATTTATTTTCATTTCAAAGCATGTATATCATATTCTTCATTAATAAAATAAACAAATTTTACGGTATTGCATTGATTGTGTAGTCAGTTCCTATTTCGTTCCTCAACCTTTAGATGCATAAAAAATCCCAAACACTGAGGATGGGATAAGGGGAAATTTTTTAAAAAGCATACGATATGGGATTCTCTAAAACCGTAATACACGTTTTCATATTGGTAAAACACTCAAAATCTTTCTTAAAGACAAAAATTTATATATCTTATTTATGTAATTTATGTTATGGTTCCATATGTTAATTAATTACAATAATTTCAAAAAGGAGTATACATAATGATAACAAAGAAACTAATATGTTTAGCACTTCCACTTATGTTATTGGGGGTAGGTTGTGATATGTCTAAAGACCACCCTGAAGATAGTACAGCGAAAGAAACTATAATTAAAGAGGATACAACGAAAGAAACTCCAGTTAAGGAGAACCAAATGCAAGTAGCAGTAGATTATAAAACTTCTGTACTTGACTTAAACAAAGAACTAGAAAGCGCTATGAATGAACTGTTTACGATAGTTACTAAAGATAGCACTTTAAGTGTTTCAAAAGATAGTTATAAAAACGCGCTATTATACTTAAGAAACGTAACAAAGAAGTATGATAACTTGAAACCAAGTCATGATCCAGCCTATAAACAAGAAGAAACTCATAAACTTATTTTAGACTCAATGAAGACTATGCAAGATGCAATTAGTATTCAATATAATAGCATAGACAACATAGCAAGCGAAGAGTTTATGAGAGGATTAACCCAAACGAACGAAGCTTCAAACAAGTTTATAGAAGCAATAAAAACATTGAAATAAGAATGCTTTAGTTATCAAGGGGGATTCATAATGAAAGCAAAAAGACTTATAACGTTAGCTTTACCTATCATTTTATTATCTGCTTGTACAACAGAAACATACGGACTTACTCAATCAGAGTTTAGACAGGTAGACAAAGAGTTTAAAGCAGATAAAATGATAGAAGATATGAAAAGAATGCATTATAGTGATGAAGAGATTGAAAAACAACTAAGAGGTGCATTAGCAACTATTACGGCTAAGCAGGAAGAAGCGGAAAAAAAGTCTAAACCGAAAAAAGACATACAATTAGACTCATTCAGTAAAGAAACGAAAACAGATACAGACAAACAATCCTCTGATAAAGACGATACAGAAGGTTTTCCTACAGATGATATAGATAAGAAAGAAAAGAGTACAAATAAACTATCCGAAAAAGAATATGTCAATCGTGCATTTGAGTTACGTTTAGACTTACAACAAGAAATAGATAGTATAAAAGCAAAAGCTAAATCAATGATGGAAGATGGTAAATCAATTACAAAGCCTACAATTGATGCCATTACGGATACGAGACTTGTATTGGATGATTTAGAAAGCATGAATCCACCGAAAAAGTATGAAGAGCAGCAGGAGTACCTCATTAAAGAAGCTGTAACAAAGAGTAGAGAAGGATTAAATAGAGTAGAAGAAGATATTAGAAAGCTCGGCGACGGTAGAATTGGTACTGTAAGACTAAAAGAAGTACTAGAAAAAGGTATGAATGAGGTAAACTACGGACCTGTTTTGTTGGAAACCTTATTCGAAGATTTTGAAGCAGATTATCCTGGGGTAAAACAGAAAGCAATGGATAAGAAACAGAAAGAAAAGAAAGACTCTGATGAAGGGACTGTTAATATCTCTGCAAACGGTAAAGAGTTAGTAGCTGATTGGGGTACATATCGAAATGGTGAATTTAATCTAGGTTTTGACTTAAAGAAAGATGGTTCTTTCCTCATGTATGAGAGTGAAAACAAGGAAGAGCGTGATCAAACTCATATGATAGGTGAATGGAAGTATGACGGGATTAAGAAAGAAATTACCTTCAAGTATAAGAAGTTTATAGAGCATGGCTCAGAGAAAGAAGGTATAGACTTACCACCATATGCGGAATTCAAGGTATTATCCTTTAACGGTGATACATTTGAAATGATGGAATTAGAAAGTGAAGTAGTAATGAAAGCAAGGAAACGCTAAAGAAACAAGGAAGCGGTATAAAAACGTAAACAATAGAGTATAAAGGGAATCTACAAAATAAGAAGTAAAGGGGTAGGAGAAATGAAAAACAAGAAACTAATATGTTTAGCACTTCCAATCATGTTATCAGCGATAGGTTGTTCAAATAATGACATAGAAAAAGAAAAGAAAACTGATAACTTACAAGTAGCAGAGTCAGAAAAGAAAACTGAAACAAGATCTGATAAGGATGTTATAAAATCGTTAAATGAAGAAGTAGATAAACTACATAAAGAAAAGGACGAGTTAGAAAAGAAGATACAAGATGAAAAGGCTAGTAAAGAAAAAATAAGTAAAGAGAAAGACGAGTTAGAGAAGAAAATACAAGATGAAGAAGCTAGTAAAAAAGAAGTAAGTAAAGAGAAAGATGTAATTAAAAAGGAAGACAAGATAGAAGACAATACGAGATTCAGTACTATAAAAGAGTATCAAGAGGCAGTGTATAAACTTGCTAATAAGTTTGAATCTGAATTACGCGCAACGAAACCAATAATTGAAAAAGATAAAACACTATTAACAAATAAAGACGAATTAAAAGCACAGTATGATAGAGTACAAGTACAGGCTGAGAAGATAAAATCCCTTCGCCCACCTAAGGAGTACACAAATTTACAAATCGGACTGATAGATTCCTTAATTGTATATCAAAAGGCAGTATACGGCATGTTTTCAGGCCTAGACGAAAGGGATAAAGAAAAGGTTAAAGGGTATGAACAATCTGTAATGGATGGTTTGGCATACTTTAAAGATTCACTAAACGCAATAAAAGAAATAAAGGAATAAGATATGTCCTTTATTTTAAGGGGAGCATCTTCATGAAGGTTGTACGCTCTATATTTAAAACTTTTCGTTTAATAGGTTTAATTGTAAAGCCAGTACTTAAAGCGTTATCTAAAAGTAAATTTTAAATCTCATAAATATTAAAATCCCCTTCTGCATATAGGTGCAAAAGGGGATTTTTTCAAATTAATCTATTCGTTCTACAGATACTGGTTCATAGATAAATAAGAAACGGTACCTTTACACTAACATCTGTAAAGATGAAAATCAATATATAATTATCTACATATAGAACCAGATAATAATTTTTGTTCATAAAACTATTCTTTTGTTAAAAAATGATTAGTTAACTTTAATATATTCATACCACCACTTGCCAGCAGGTCTAGTATCCATCCACCAAGTGATCTTGTCTAATTCTGGATTAGGTAATACTTCGGTCTCGATATAAGCCAGTCCTGTTAATGGATTAACAATGACCTTACCTTTTGTTCCTCGTTCATTCATTGCTCGAATAGCTTCTTCTACGAGGTTAGTACCGAATCCACCTGATTTAACATATTGATATCCGCCATTAGAAACAGGTTGTTCTGGCTGCTTCTCTCCTGTAAACCAAGATAATGGTTTATCTCCAACTAAAGAATTTAAATCAACTTTTCCAATTCCATCAAGCCATCCACCTGTCTCTCCATCTGCGTATTGCCAAATATCACATTTATAAGCAGGTTTCGGACCGCCATAACGCGGAATCCAAAGGAAATCAGCTTTTACATTATTTAATCCGTATTTATTATACATGTGGTGACTTACATAAAAACCAACTTTCCACCCTTTAGACTTACAACGATTAATGAAGGCTTGTGATGCTTCCGCTATCTTTTGCTCTCCACATGATTTCAATGTATCGTCTTCAGTATCTAAAACTAGGAATTTAGCATTAGGGCTAACACGGGCCATAAAATCATCTGCTTCTTTGATCGCATCATTTACACTTACAAAACAACCATATGCATAAGCGGCGTGAGGGATATTTCGTTTCTCTAATTCTTTTACATATCCATTATAATATTGATCTATCATATTAGAACCGTATTGTACACGGCAAATACATAAATCTAATTGTGGCCCAATTACATCCCATTTTATTGAACCTGCATTCCATTTCGAAATATCGATAATTTGTCCCATTATTGAACATCTCCTTTTTTATCTTCTTGTTTTTGTTTACCGCCTAAAACTTCAACTGCATTTGTCAAAACTTGCGGAAGTGGTATTCCCATACGTCCTGCATTTTCTAAAAGCGAAAGCAACTCATTTCCGATAAAGAAAAAGATTGTAGCTTCACGAATAGCGCTATTTGTTCCTATGGCTGCATCAGCTTGAGTAGCAGCCCCGACCAAAAGAAAAAGCACCACCTTTTTGGCGATGCCTTTGAATCCTACTTTACTTTTTAACTCTCCATTGAATCCTGCTGCAATTACTCCTGTGATATAGTCGATAGCTGCCATGATTAGTAGAACCCTCAATGTTGTATCCCACCCTCCCAAGAAATACCCACAGAAGCCACCGAAGGTAAAAATAAATGATTTTATTAATACATCAATACGATCCATCTTTTCACTCCTTTATCCAAAATAAAAAGACCAGCTTATAACTGCTCTGTAGTTTCCGTATGTTCACCAGTTCCTCCTGGTGGTTCTTCAGTTGTTGGAGGTGTAACTGGGTCTGTCGGTTGCTCTGGTTCTTTCGGTTCCTCTTTAACAGGGACAACTTGCTTCACATCGATTCGTGAGAAGATGTAGTCTCCAATTACGACTGTAATTGTATTATTACTGTTCAATTGCTCATTTAAGAAAATCGGGTCATAATCGTTTGTTATGATCACTATAGGTTTCCCGCTATTTGTGTGTACTTCTAATTTTGTAGTTCCTTCTGCTACAGGTAAATTAACTGGAAGAATACGTTTCACATCAATTCGCTGAATAATAAAATCATCGATAAGCACGGTGATTAGGTCATTACTATTTAATTGATCATTTAGCACCTGTGCATTGTATGTTTCAGCTTGCACTTTATGTTTTAATCCGCCTTGTGTATGGATTTCGATTGTTTGCATATTATTCCATCTCCTTCTATGTTTTTAATAATCTATCTTAATACGTGCCACCGCTCCTCGACTGAATAAAGAGTCTCCCTGTAACAGTAGCGTTTATTCTAGCTAAACTGTTTGGCGTAATTTTAATCTCCACGTAACGACCACGTTGAAGTTTACCATCAGTATCCTTCGCTAAATACGGAATCAAATTAATATCTTGTCCTCTTATTGAATCAAACGGTAATGTATTTCCATCCACTTCAATCGTTACTTTTGATGGTGTTTGATATAATTCGAAAATACCAAACTCAATTTCGTGTGTATGGTCCGGCAAGGTTATATCGTGTTTATGATTTGGGATACTGATGTCGTGCGTATGGTTTGGGATACTGATGTTATGGCTATGATTTGGAATACTAATATTATGACTATGGTCTGGCAACGAAATATCATGCGTATGATCTCCGCTAGAACCGTGTGTATAGAAACTAGATCCGGTTCCTTTTGCGTAAAATGAAGCTGCTGTATTTCTTCCTGGATCAGAAAAAGCTGTATACAATCCTATTGTTGTAGGTTCAGCAGGAACAATTCCTCCACCATGAAACATCTTATGAACATGGTCACCGCCACCACTTGATGCCCTCACTGTACCACCGCCAGCACTCGTTGAACCAACAGTCGCTCCTCCAGAAGTTGTTGAACTTACATTAGCGCCACCGGAGCTTGTCGAACCAACGGTAGCTCCTCCAGCTGTAGTCGAACCTACAACGGCTCCTCCACCTTTAATGGCACGTTCATATGCCCTAAATCTTAATATCTCAAATGTCAGTAACAGTTCATTCACATTCTTAACGTCGTTAGGTATTTGAAACCTAATGATAGCCGGATGATCGGGGTCGCAATTATCTTGGAAATCTCGACTATCAATATTCGTTGTCCCTTGAGAATACACTTCATTAACTCTCTGTCGTTTTTCGATATCGGCTTGTATCGTACCTAAATCAGTTACTTTATTTTCTAATACAAGCTTTACATCAAGCGGATTACCAGTGACATCATCCTTCGGACGGTCCATTACTCGTAAATCAACTGATATATTGAAATCTTCATCATATAAGCGAACTAACTTCCCAGTCTCATACTTTTCTATTTTGTATGGGTCAATTAACTCATAATCAATTGCATCAATTTCATACGTAACTTTTGGCATACACGCTTTTAGTAACATCGCTTTTGCTGAGGCATAAAGGGTTTGTGCGTCTTCAAATCGTCTATCGGCCCAAATGTAATCAAACCCATCATGCAATTCCCTAACGAAAGCTGGAGCATCTATATAGGGTAGACCATTGTTAACGCTTTTGATTGTAAGCTGATTAACGCCTTCACCATAACCAAGTGGATAAATCCTTGTCATGACATCTTTTGCTTCTACTTTTCGTTTAATACCCTTCATATTCTTCCGGTATCGAAGTTCACCCGTAATTTCTTCAGAATATCGGACAATGTTTAAAGTCCAAGGATAAGACGAATCATCCCAAGTCCATTGGAATTTTTCATCAAATGGCTTCGGTATACTATATATCGGACCTAATATGGTATCTTCGTTTTCCCAACTATATGAAAAATATTTTGTGAAATCACATTGTCCGAGTTTCCAATGCTTTATTCTTTGTTTGCTAAGAAGGTACTCAATATTCTGCTTTGTGGTTAAATTAATTCTTTCGTGATAACCAAAAAGCACGCTATCCATCAGTGTGGACAAAACGTGCTCGCAGTCATAAGTTATTATTTTTTCATGTACTTCTCTTTCCTCTTCGCTGTCCATAATACGAAACATACCAATACGTTTACCGTTATCAAATATCTCTACGTAATCAAAAGTTTCGATTTCCTCTCGCTTTGGATCATTAAACGGCAATGAAAAACCCGCCGTCCAAAGTTCATTGAGAGGCGGGCTGTACTTTATATTATATGCATTTTCAAGATAGGCCTTGAGCTGCATTTGTTTGTTGTAAAGTTTTAGCAACATATCACCTTCCTTTTGTTTGAATCTAGGATTTAAAGTTATTAATAATTAGTCGAAAAGCTTCCAAAAATAACTAAAAAATTGTACATTTAAAACATGCAATTTAATAGGGAGGTATACATGCTTTGTCAGTTGAACGCGAACGTTGGTTAGATATAGCAAAAGGGATAGCCATTATTGCAGTTGTTTTTGGTCATTCTGGTGAAAAGTTATTTTCACATTATTTATTTTGGTTTCACATGCCACTTTTCTTTTTAGTCAGTGGTTATTTATTTAAATCCGTAAAAGGTGATATTAAGTCTTGGTCTTTTAATAAGTCAAAAAAACTACTAATCCCTTACTTTTCATTCGGAATTTTAATTCTTTTGATCTCATTTATTTTAATTACTCCTAACGTTATGAACAGTTTGAAGCAAACTGCTGGTTTAGTTTACGGAGGTAGAGCGTTAAAAGGAATATTTGGACCATTTTGGTTTATAACTTGCTTGTTACTTACACAAATTATTTTCGCTATCATACAAACTAAATTGAAGTCAATAAAAGTTAAAGTTGTTTTTATCGCTTCTTTATATGTTTTAGCTCATGCAATCACTTATTTTTTATCAAAAAAAGATGGTATTCAAATACCCGTTCCGTGGGCAATCGATATCAGTTTTGTAGCATTAACATACTATTCAATGGGGTATTACCTAAAAGATATAATTCGTAAATGTGTATCTTCTGTTTACATTGGATTCAGCTTTTTAATTGTAAGTGCCGTATTTGTAACACTTGATTATAAAGGCTTTATTTATTATAAATTAGACATGAAGTACAGTATTTATAATAATTTTTTATTAGACTTAATCATTCCATTCGCATTAGTAATTAGTATCTTGTTTATAAGTTACCATTTGGAAAAATTATCTTTACCTTTACTTTCTTATTTAGGGACAAGATCATTATCAATCATGTACTTACATATTGTAGTCAATGCTGTAGCCAAACAGTATTTAACGTATAATTTCGTTGTCTTTACGGCTATTGGAATTATTATTCCGATAACAATTGATTACCTTCTTCAAAAAACTAACCTTACTAATTTTTTGTTTTTCGGGATATCACCCAAGAAAAAAAGCGATACTCTTAATGCAGAATATAAGGCAAGTTAAAAGCACGGCTCATGTAGCTGTGCTTTTTTCACTATTTCCTATCATGTGCTTGAAATAGCACCGAATGTTCTCCAAGTGCCAGGAGTTCCAGTAGCAATACAAACCCAGCCAATAGATCCGCTGGATGCAGGGATAGTGTTATAAACAATATCTCCAACTCTCCAATCACCTGATGTTGGAGCTGTTGTACCAAATCCATGTCTTCTGCCGCCAATTTTAAATTCTTGTGTCCAAATATCACCACCAGCAGATGTGACAACTTTCTCATGATTAGCAAGATTTAATTCGCCTAATATTGCTGTAACTCCAGCAATATCAATCGTACAAGAGTTTTGAAGTTGATAACCTATATTAATTTGATTTTCGTCACCTACTATAGTGTATTTAAATGTGTATTTTATCCACTTCCCTATAGTTACTTGTTGAGCATTGAGAAAAGAACCAAATGATAATCCGCCGGATGTCAATGGGTCCTTTGTAATCCCAAAACGGATATTTTGATAATCTGATGGGTTGCTTGCATTTACTCGGACGTACATATGAGAAGTGATTTTTTTTCCTTTATATTTCTTTATATCATTGTTATTAGTAAATATTGATTGGGAAAATTTTGGTGAACCACTTGTGGATGTAATAGACAAGCCATTACCATACCCAGAAGGTGTTGTTTTATCAGGAACATAAGAAATGTTAGGAGTGCCAACTAAACGCCATCCATTTGGTATACCATCTTTATCTAAAGAATCAAAATTCCCATTAGCTATCAACCCATATGAACTGTTATGAGCATTTCCTATGCCGCTATTATAGTCGTATCCAAAGTCTTCTTGTTGACCATGAACAATTCCAACGTTTGAGTAATCATGCCTTTGAGCTACGCCTACATGTACATTTCTAGAAGTAATAGGGATTTCAACATTATTTGGCGAGTATACTTCGTTCACTCGATTTCCATTGTACTCATACCAGTTACTATCTATGAATAATCCGTTACCATCAAGAAATATCCCGCCTTTTTTATTACGAGAAGCTTCAATACTAGTAATATTGATAACATTTGCAGGAGTAATATAAATCCCATATTGCTTATTCCCGTTATAGAACCCACCTTTAATGGTTACATTATTACCTTCACCCCAAACTCCGTAATTGAATCCTTGTACATACACATGATCAAGTTCAATATAACCATTAAAATAACCCATACCTTTTGGGAAAATAATCCCGTTACCGAATTGTTCAGCTCCTTCATTACCGGTTAGAATAATTTGGGAAATTGTAAAATACGAACCGCCTGTTAAATCGAATACAGGTTGACTAATATTTTTATTAGCAACAATTTGCATATGTTCGATAGAAAAGTAGTACGTACGACTTGTCGCTTTCTTTGCGGTTTGGAATACAGTTTTGTCTCCTAAAACATTAATCTTTGTTGCACGTTTACCAGCTCCTATCACATGATAGTCATGATCTATAAGAAAAGGAGATTCAGGATTGATATAAACTTCACCAGATGGCAGTATTAAAGTGTATCCTTCCTTCATGTTTTTAAATGCTTCTTCAAAAGATTTTGTCCAATCGAATCCTTCGACGATTGCAACCTTGTATTTTTCATAGTCCAACAAACTTATAATGCCTTTATTTTTATTTGACAAGCTTTTTATTTTACTTTGCTCTGCATCAATACGTTCTTTTAAAGTTGGATACGTAACGCCTTCAGCATCAATCCTGGCTTGCGCAGACTCTACAGACGAATCACCTTCAATAACTATTTGATTTAACTGTTCTTGCACCGAACTCGATTCGAGTATCGCATTATTCGCAACGATCACTGCATCATTAGCGATATTCATAGCTCCTTTAGAATTTGATTCTGCTGTAAGTGACCTATTCAATGCCTCATTTGCATTATCAATGCCATGATTTATTTTTGGATAACCGACTCTCAGGCTATCTCCTGGTAATAATTTAGGCGCATTTGCCATTCGATTCACCGCCTTATATATATTTCGCTCGATATTTAAATGCAATATTAATATTTAGATTGTATCCGCCTATTCTTATTACATTAGAACCAGGGCTTAATTCTAATTTTTCTAAATCACCTTGGAGTTGTAGTAAAAAATTTTGTCCGTTTTTTGTTGCTGCATATCTTTCAGCATCAATTAAAAAATTCGAATTAGAAAATGTTCCTAAAGAAAAACTCTCACCGTTTATGGCGAGAGTTAGGGAATTTGCACTTCCGTTTATTTTAATTACAGGTCGTACCATCTGCATACCTTGGTTATTCACTGTTAACGCTTGTGCTTCAGCTATTGTGTAAGATGAATTATCATTTCCTAATAAGATGTCTGACATAAATGGAATATCATCTCCCCATAATACTTCGTCTGTACTTTCTACAACTGAATAAGCATGTGGATCATATGCTATTAATGGTAATTCGAATTTACCCATCCTGAAATAACGATCAATCGGAAGAGACCCACTGTATTGCGCTAAATAATATTTATCTGGTTCATAATCATAGATTAATTTTACTACCCTTGGCTTGCCGTGAGGGTCTATAAATGTAGATACCATTTTTCTAATAGATGTTGCTAATTCAAATCTATTTTCCTGCGGTTTTATAATTAATGGTAAATTAAACTCTAAAGGGTCTATGCCTGAACCAAAGTAATAAGCACCAGGGCGACCAGGAATAGATACTGTATAATCCCGAATTGGTGGAGCTGCTGGATGTTGAAAACCTGGCAAAAGA
>NZ_JBHWYR010000037.1:0-51199 GCF_042728695.1 Bacillus sp. NPDC060175 | reverse complement strand
GTAGTTTTATTTCTTGGCATGGGTATTTATTTGGGTCATTTGGATGCCGACCTTACAATAGTATATGTCCGCTATATGAAATGGTTTGTTATTTATGTTCAGTTAAGTATAATTTAGAAAAGAAAAACACCTATTTTTTAATAGGTGTTTTTCTTGCAAATTGGCTTATAAATTAAGGGAAAGATTTTTCTTTTAATTAAAATTTATTAATCTTCTCTATGATCATGTTTATGTTCGTCATGTTCTTTACAATGTCTACGACGTTTACAACAGAAACGATCACAATCAGGTGAATTTATAGAGATTACGTTAATTTTGTTAATTGCAATACGTGCTAATCCCGGGAAACAATCAAAGTCAGATAAAATGATTACGTTGTTTCCTTGAAAACCTTGGAATGTTGCACTTGTAGGTGGTTGACAATCATATTGAATAACAATACAAGTACCAGGAGTTAATGTTCTTAAGAATTGTAATAACTCTGGATTGTTATTCATTTCTCTTTTATTGTCTTCTCTTTCTTCTTTTCTGTGATGTTCTTTTCTGTGATGTTCTCGTCTATGATGATCACATCTGTTAAAATCACAACCTCCACCAAAACCAAAACCCATAAAATTACCCCCTTTCGTTCGTCAGTACATCTTATGCTCGTCTAGAAAGGATGGTGTGAGTATAGGAGTCTAGTTAAGTGTGGATTTTTTATTTAATTATGGAATTTGTTTAATAAGGATCTTTTTATGTATTATCCCTTAAACATTATGTCCTAATAATGTATTACTAAAAAATTTGCCAACTTGTCTATTTCAATTCTTATGCTAGAACATATTCTATTTTGATAACTAATAATAAGTTAATTTAATAGAGTTACATTGTTAGGTGTCAAAATTAGAAATAAAGGAAGGTGATAGAGAATGGATAATAATGAAATTCTAACTCTGTTGCAAGCATTTCAATTGGTTGGGGCGAGAGTTGTATTATTTTTGCCATCATTTCACGTAGAAGGAATTATTACACAAATTGGAGAAAATTTTGTTACTCTTCGTCGTGGTAATGGGGAAGCTATTGAAGTAGAAAGTAATGCGAACGGTGGAACTCTTGAAAATCCAAACCAAATTAGTGTTATGATTGCTAGCATTTTAGCGGTAAGTGATGATCGAGGAGCATAATAAATTAAAAATGTACTGGGTATTATAAATACCCAGTACATTTTTGTATAATGTGTTTACTATATAATACATACTTATTATAGGAGGGGTATAGGTGTGTCAGTTTTGTTTTAATTCTGATAATGGCAAACGTAAATTTAGATTGATTGATATAAATCCGATTCCTCTTATCGCTCCATTTAAATCAAGAAGAAATTTTGATCCTTTATTAGAATCAGAAAAATCTTCTGATGTTTTATTACAATCAAAAAAGTCCTCTAACACCTCTTTAGAATTAAAGGGATCTTCTTCTTATCATTCAGTAGTGAATAGTTCTAGTAATAATTTTGCAGAATCAACAAATGAGATTAGAGAACTTTTATATGCTTATCAGTTGCTTCATTTACGTACTGTATTGTTTTTGAAAGGAATTCATATTAAAGGTTTTATAATGAATGTGAGTCAAAATTTAGTTACTGTAATTGGACCCAATGTAGAAGTAGCAAGTAATTCAACTGGTAATATTATAGATTTTCCGAACAAAATTAATGTTAGACTTGAGTCTATTCAAGCAATTGGTGATGTAAAATAGTTTCTCGTTAAAATGTAAAAAACAATAGGGTAAAGAGTGATTTTTAATGTTGATTTATATTATATGGCAAAATTAAATCGAAAATATATCAAGAATATTATCTTTTTCTTCTTTGTTAATTCCAATATATTTTAGATTGACACTCCTTGCTCATTTAGGGCTGGGAGTGTCCAATCGATGCATATTAGCAGTAACATCGAGAAATGTTAATCTATACGTTAGAGTTACCCCTTATATTTTGAGAAGGCCCTGAATAAGGTTTCTTTTTGCTACACCTTTTGAGAATGACAAGCATATACTAGAGTGTGGGGGAAACCACTTTATATATAGGAGCATCTAACAATTGTGGATGCTCTTTTTATTTGCACACAAAGAATTGTTAAAAATACTATATTGAAGGGGCTATTCTACAAACTCCTTTTTAGAGGGACATGTATTCCCCAATAGAGCTGTTGTGGATTTAAAATAAAGTTCGATAATTTGTAATAAAGATTGATAAAAAGATCTATTTTGTAGAGTATTTCTTTGTTCAACAATCGGGCCAAATTGTTTAGTAGTTTTAGGGGGGATCAAAAGATGGAATGGTTTACTTTTCTTGTTTTTCCAGCATTCACTTTAGGTGGAATAGCTTTAGGGCTCGCCCTTCACTCAATCAAAAAAATAAAGAACATGGAAAGGAGAGTTGAGGAATTAGAAAACAAAAATAAATAAATCTATGACTTTTGTCAATAAAGTGTCCCAGCTAAAATTTAAGTGGATTTTTACAATGATTATTCCATAAAAGGGCGCTTTAATTGAGCAAGGATCACAAAAATTATCAAACTTTTTTATAAAAGATGATTCAATTGAATATAGAAAAGGCGTGTTTTGATCAATCTTTTTTTCAAAACACGCTTTTTCTATTTGCTCTTTTATCAAGGTCTATTAAGTTAATTTAATCAAACTTTATTCTAAGGCTACAGCTGTGTCATGTGAAAGGGAAAAACATTGCTATTTATTTCATTCTCATAATCTTTCAAGGGCACTTAAGTTTTTTTGAATATTCCTTTCATAATCAGGAATAGCTACTCTACCAAAAATAAAGTCGGCTTGTACATATTTTGTTTGGAAGTGTATCATAATTTGGAATTGAACAGTCTGTGTAAGTTCTATGTCTCTATTAAATGATCTTCGCAACAGAACTTTGCTCCTTATTTATATTGAACTAATCGCCACTTAACCTCCTCACGGACTGTGTGAAGTGGGATATTCCTAAGTACGGAAACCTAACGGTTCTAATCAATTAAGCTATCCCTGTAGTTCCTACGGTTAAGAGAGAGATCGCTTCGTTGTAGCTTTGAAATAAAGTTTGATCAAAATGGATTCTTCTCCAGCAGATTTAAGATTAGTTTTTATAAAAAAATTTGATTATTTCTACCCATATTCTTCCACAATCGTGCCCTTTTGCGGAAGAATATTGATTTATTTTGGTGAAAAAAAACAACATTTAGGTTCCTTATGACATTTTTCTAATATAAGTTGTAACATTGCCTAAACAACAACTACCTTGTGGATTGTTTACTTCACAACCACATCGGTTTTCTTTTATGTTTTCGCGAATATGCTCTACTGGATTAGGAGTAAGTCCATTTTCCACATATTGTTTAATTTTTTCTTTTGTCCAATCAAAACAATAACAAATTGGTGTAGTTGCTGAGTCATCTTTTTGATGTACAGCTACCTTTATGTCAGATACAAAATGCTTTTTATTATTCGTATCAAAATAGACTACATCACAATCTTCGTTTGAACAAAAATAGTGATTTTCTTTAGCATTTAATGTTTCTAATGCTGATGGTTTAAGCAATGATTTTAGTGTAATCAACTTTACAATCTTAGCTTTATTTTTACATGATGGACAATGACCATTATTTTCAATTTTTATTCCTTTAAGGTTACTACAACAATCTTCCATTGTTCTTCCACCTTTACAATTTATTATTTTTATAAATATTCTTCTGCTTTCTTTTCTGAATCCATTAAGGTTTCGATAATAGGACATTCGTAAATATCTTTGTTTTCGGGACATCTTTCTTTAAGGTCTATCAACATTTGTTCAATTTTTTTAAGGTCTTGAATTTTACGTTGGATGTCCTCTAATTTAAGAACAGTGAAATCATATATGTCACGGCACTTTGCTTCATTGCGATCGACAACCCCTAGCAATTTGTCAATTTCATTTAAGGTAAACCCCAATTCCTGCGTCCGTTTTATGAAACTCAAACGATCGACCATTTGTAGGGAATACATTCGGTATCCTTTTTCGGTACGATTAGGCTCTGGCATTAAGCCTAAACGTTCATAGTATCGAATGGTCTCCTTGTTAACGCCACACTTTTCAGCCAGTCCTCCAATACGATATTGCATCTATCTCACCTCATATAAAGTATAAACCCTGTACCATAGTACAGGGTCAAGGGAAGTATTATTTACTATATTATCGATCTACTTTCTTAAAATAAACCGTCATTTTTCAATAAGCCTTACTCAACAATATGGCCCTTTAGTAGAGTAACTTTATTGCTACTCAACAGTTCCTTAATCTACCTTTCAGTTTAAATCTTCTTTTCACTATAAAAACACCCCTTTAGATAAACAGATCCAAAGGGGAAAAACGTCGCGACTTTATTCAAAAGATCGTGTCTTTTTTATAAACACCGTGACTTTATTTAAAAGCGACATTCGTTTCTAAGATTTAGTCCTGCATTAACATCTCTATCGTGATATGTACTACAAGAAGGGCAATCACACTCACGAAGATTAAGATTTTTAACGACTTTATTTTGGTAAATGCAATTCGAACATAGTTGACTAGAAATAAATGTTTTTGATATAACTACATCTTGCTTCACGTACCATTTTCTTTTTTAATTGAATACGCTCGTCAGAGAAAAAATGATACGTTAATCCTCTCTCCGCTTCTTTATAAGTATGATTCCACATAGTAAGAAAACGATTAAATACCAAACGACTGCAACCAATGGTTCTCAAGGCTTTTTATTCTTGATTCTAGTAAAAACGTAGGCTTACGCCTACCGACATTCATCTCCCACCTAAAATTGGTGTTCCACACCTTCACATTTTTGAGGAGGGAGTCTTCTGTCGGAAAAAGATAACAGTAATCTTTGCCCAGAATTGTTTGTATCGCGTATTAAAATTCCTCTATTAACATATTTAAAGCTTTTGACTTAATCCTTTCATATTCCATAGCTTCAGCAAGTTCATTAGCAAGTAATGGTGATTTTCTAACGTATTTTTCACGAATCACATCATACAATTCGTACGGAAATAACATATCAATGAACATAATTTTCTTCTGCTCTGCTGTTAAAGGAGAAACTGACTCATATGCGTTAATCATAATTTGAAATTGGTCTGCATTCCAAACACCAGTTGTATCTAGTAGGGGAATAATCATTTTACGCAAGTCTCGAATAGGGAGATCGTAAGAAACTGTATCTAAATCAATTACCCAAATTTGATTACTTGGATCTAATAAGGAATTTCCTGTTCCATAATCTTGATGACATAAATTGGGGAATGTTTGTAATTCATCAGTCCATTTTGTATATTCAGATTCCAATAGTCTTTGGTGTGTATGTTTTGCTTCTAAAATGAAAGCATCAATTTCAGCCAAATACAATTGTGAAAATGGGTCATCCGGCATAGTTGCGGATAAATTTTTCCAAATCTCCATCTGCTGAAATCTTTTAATGTAATGATTGGGCCAACGTCCCAGTTTTGTGAAGATAGGTATGCCTGGTGGCGGTTTGTAGCCAATAGAAGCTACATGAAAATCTGCTAACCCTTTCATAATCATTTCAAGGTCTTCTTGCATTGTTAGCTCAAACGGTCTTCCCTCAATCCATTCATAAACAACAAATAAAAATGGACCGTGTTTTGTATATAACTGATTCACTTTGCTTGGAATTATGCTCGGAACACGCATGCCTTTTTTGGCAAGATAATCTTGAGCGTGAATGGAAAATAAAGCCTTTTTTTCAGGGCGATGAATTCTCTTTAAGCAAAATGGTCCATCTGTAGTATGAATTTTCCATACTAAGGCTAGTTGTCCACCTTGTATTAATTCGATTGTAGTCGCTTGAATGTCCCAATGTTGAATCATTGTCTCTGCCAATGCTACTAATTTTTGCTCCTCTTCGGGCGATAATGTATACACCGCTTCTTCATTATGATTCTCCACATATACCACCATCCTTTTATACTCTCTTATTACTGTATGGTGCATGACCATTTTTGCTCTAGCCATTTGCCTTTAAGAAGAAAAAGTACTATTTACCAAATTTAATTATAAAAGATGAAAAAATGCTTGATAACTCACAAACATAAGGGTTTCTTCGTAACATATGAAGAAAGTTGTATTTTATGAAACAGGGAGGCGATTTAATGAAAATTGCGATAATATCCACTGAAAAGCTACCCGTACCAGCTGTACGAGGTGGAGCTATTCAAATTTATATAGATTCTGTTGCTTCCATTATTGCTTCAAATGGAAAAAATGTGACAGTTATTTCTATAACAGATCCTAATTTAAAATCAGAAGAAAAAAATCAAGGTGTAAGGTATATACGTTTTCCAGAAGAGGAGTATCTGCCTTATATTATTAAACATTTGAAACAGGAAAAATATGATGTGGTTCATCTATGTAATCGTCCCAATTGGATTACAATTTTACGTGAGGCGGCACCACAGACCAAATTCGTGTTAAGTGTGCATAATGAAATGTTTGCATACGAAAAAATAAGTGATAAAGAGGGCGAAGCATGTATTGCGGCTGTTTCCAAAATTGTAACAGTTAGTGATTATATAGGAAAAACAATTACCTCGCGCTTTCAAACTGCAAAAGCAAAGACAAGAACAGTATATTCTGGTGTAGATGTAAATGAATATTATCCTTCGTGGACCGTGAATGGTACAAAAGTTAAAAGTCATGTGCTAAAACAGTTGAATTTACAAAATAAAAAAATAGTTTTGTTTGTTGGACGCTTGAGCAAAGTAAAAGGTCCTCATATTTTGCTACAAGCTCTTCCTAAAATAATTGAGAAAAATCCAGACATTGTAATGGTTTTTATTGGTTCAAAATGGTTTGGAGATAACAATGTAAATAATTATGTAAAACATTTATATACCTTAGGTGCAATGTTTCCAGAACATGTAGTCTTTATTAAATTTGTTAAGCCAAAGGATATTTCAACACTTTATGCTATGTCAGATATTTTTGTTTGCTCTTCACAGTGGCAAGAGCCTCTTGCTAGGGTGCATTACGAAGCAATGGCAGCAGGGTTACCAATTATTACAAGTAATCGAGGCGGTAATCCTGAAGTTATTGAAGAAGGAAAAAATGGATATATTGTCAATGACTTTGAGAATCCTGATGCATATGCAGAAAAGATAATTAATCTTTTAAATAACGAAAATAAAAGAAAACAGATAGGGAAATATGGACGTGCGAAGGTCGAAAAAGAATTTAATTGGAACCGAGTTGCCACGGATTTAATGAAAGTGTATGAGGAAGTTTTATAAAATTTAAGAGGAGGATGATGAAAGTTGGAAGAAACAACTGGATTAGAGAGTGAACATTTAAAAAAGGTCCTTAGCTTTTATCCATTTGAGGTAAGTAATATCATTTTACAGTCAAGCAGAAGTGGGAGAACAATTTGGGAAGTTGAAACAGAAGAAGGATTAAAAATATTAAAACAAGCACATATGCACCCCAAAAGGATGCTTTTTATTGCTGGAGCACATTTACATCTCCTTCAAAATGGATTACCAATTACAAAAATTCATAACACAAAAAGAGGGGGCTTTTGTATTGGATCTGGTGAGTATGCGTATGTACTATATGATAAGCATCAAGGGAAAGAAGTTATTTATTATAATAAAGAACAATTAGAGAAGGTACTAATATATGCAGGTAAATTTCATCAAGCATCCGAAGGATATATTCCGATACAAGAAAGTAAAATTCGGGGTCGATTAGGAAAATGGCATAAATTATACAGATGGAAATTACAAGAATTAGAAGGAAACAAAAGGATTGCACTCTCCTTTCCAGATGATGTATTTTCAACTATGTTTTTAGAGTACGTCGATAAAATGTTAGCACGTGGTCAGAGAGCATTACAAGAAATAAATGATCCATATTTTGACCAATGGACAAAAGAAGTTATTGCATCTAACAGTTTTTGTCAGCAAGATTTTACTTTAGCAAGATTTGCAGAAATAGATGATGCTATGTTTATGAAAGAACTACATTCTATTACAAGTGATTTACCCGTGAGGGACCTACGTATCTTTTTAAATAAAGTGATGAAAAAAATGTCAGTTTGGGATACTAATTTAGCAATTCATATGTTGAGTGCATATGATTCAGAAAATTCCTTATCAGAAAAACAATTTCGTGTTCTTTGGACTGATTTATCGTTTCCTCACTTATTCTGTGCAATTGCACATAAATACTATTTAGGACAAAAGCGTTCTTGGTCTGATGAAAAGTATATTTGGGCATTGCAAAATATCATTGCACTTGAAGACTCTAAAGAAGAATTTTTACAAAATTTCTCTGATATTTACCACGAAATCAAGAGCAATAGCGGAGGGAAATAAGATGAATTCAGAACAAGAAGAGATAGTAATCCCTATTTTAGATTTAGAGAAATTTGTGTTTTCTCCACCAGGGCCAATGGGATGGGAATTGTCAGAGTATGAGCAGCAAAAAAATATTGTACTAAATGAATCTTCTGTGCTAGAGAATTTAGCGATTATTAAGGAAATAGAATTAGAGGAGTTACCCAAAATCGGATTGCTAGATTTAGAAGAACAATCCCCACAAAAAACTACAATAATTGATGAAGTAAAAGATAAAGAGGTTCAAAATGCAATAGAACTAGAAGAGCAATCCCCACAAAAAACTACAATAATTGATGAAGAGATTCAGAAGACGAGGAAGAAGAAAACGAAGAAGAAGAAGAAAACGAAGAAGAAGAAAAATACAATAGAACTAGAAGGGAAATCCCCACAAAAAACTCCAATAATTGATGAAGTAAAAGATGAAGAGATTCAAAATGCAATAGAACTAAAAGAACAAAACCCGGAACAAAATGAGGTCGTTCCAACTCAAATAGAAAAGCCAAAAGTAAAAGTCAAAATTATTACTCCCGATCATCCATTAAAAACCCCGTGGATAGCAAAATTAGTAAAGAGCGCTAAGGAAAATGAATAATGAAATTTCCGCAAATATATTAATCTTTTCATATTCTTTCGACATAGTATATATAAATCTATATTGAAGGAGTTAGGTAAATGGCTGATGTGAAAAGAGCAAAAATAAAACTAGATGTTGAGAATGGCTTTAGTGTTAATTCAGATGATGATTTACAGGAAGTTCTAAAATCTCTAGCTGAAATAATTCAATCTGGTACACATAATGGTGTAGAGGTTGAAATTCAATATGATGATGAAACAGAAGTTATCTTTACAGACGAGGACGAGGACGAGGACGAAGAAGAAGAAGACGAAGACGAAGACGAAGACGAAGACGAAGAAGACGAAGACGAAGACGAAGAAGACGAAGAAGACGAAGACGAAGACGAAGACGAAGAAGACGAAGACGAAGAAGACGAAGAAGACGAAGAAGACGAAGAAGACGAAGAAGACGATGACGAAGACGAAGAAGACGAAGAAGACGAAGAAGACGAAGAAGACGAAGAAGACGAAGAAGACGAAGAAGACGAAGAAGACGAAGAAGACGAAGAAGACGAAGACGAGGAAGAAGACGAAGACGAGGAAGAAGACGAAGACGAGGAAGAAGACGAAGACGAGGAAGAAGACGAAGACGAGGAAGAAGACGAGGAAGAAGACGAAGACGAGGAAGAAGACGAAGACGAAGACGATGACGACGACGATGACGATGATGATGATGATGATGAAGACGAAGACGAGGAAGAAGACGAAGACGATGATGACGACGACGATGATGACGACGACGATGACGATGATGACGACGATGATGACGATGATGACGATGATGACGATGATGATGAAGACGATGATGATGATGATGACGACGACGATGATGACGATGATGACGATGATGACGACGATGATGACGATGACGATGATGACGATGATGACGACGATGACGATGATGACGATGGTGAAGAAGAAGACGCGTAAAATAATTAGCACTAAAATACGCTTGGTTCTCCAAGCGTTTTTTGTTCTTCAAAATATACATAATAGGCAGCCGTTATCATTTTCCGACAGAAGACTCCTTCCTCAATTTGCGTGAAGGTGCGATAGCACCAGCAAATAGGTAGGAGATGAATGTCGGTTGGCGTAAGACAAAATGTTTGTTACCATATACTTGTACAGATTGCTCTTTGAAAACTGAAGATATGAGATTGGTTGCAGAAAAATCGTTGCAACCGTAAAATTTTCAACGTTCAATCACCCCACGCTTGCCGAAGTTGCGAAAACCAAGCTAAAGTAGGAAGCGTGGTGAGTCAACGTGTAAGATACTTATGTTCTCACCGTAGGAACTGCAGACAGAGCCTGCTAAGATAACTGGTGAATACATCGGTGTTCGCAGGAATCCCCCACTTCAAACAGACTGCAGGGTCGTTAAGTGGGGATAGTTCAAACAATTAGAATTTTGAGAGGGCGTATTAGATTTCTAGCAGGTTGATTAGTAGATTCTGCTACTTGTTTATATACCTGATCTAGTTTTTTTGCTGTATGCTTAAATGTAAAGTTTTCCTCCACAATTTTTCTTCCGTTTTCAGCAATCCATTGTGCAAATTCTCGTTGAGATAACAAAGCCTGGACAAGTCTGGCAAACTCCATTGGATTATCATATTGTTCTACTAGGCAGCCGTTATATTCATCTGTTATAACTTCTGCATTTCCCCCACGGTTTGTTGTAATAATTGGGATTCCAGCAGCCATTGCTTCATAATGAACACGTGCCAATGGTTCGTTCCATTGTGAGCTACATATAAATATATCCCCCATTAGAAATATATTATGAATTTGATCTGCAGGAATAAATTTGGTGAAAATTACGTGTTCTTTAATTGGCCTAGCTATTCTATATAGCTTTTTAACATATTTATTTACTCGGTTATCACTAAACCATTTACCACCAACAATTACAAGTACCGTATCTTTATGCGTTTGAATAATCTTCTTCATAGCTTGAATGAGCAAGTCTGGACCTTTATTTTTGCATAATCGGCCAACAAATAGAATCACTTTTTTATCTTGGATACCGTATTTTGTACGAAATGCATTTCTTATCTTTTGTCCTGTTGGTGTCCAGATGGAGGGAGATTGTTTTAAATTAACACCAGAGTAGACAATGGAAATCTTTTCTTCAGCTTGTGGAAACCTCTCAATCACAGTTTGTTTAATATAGTTACTAACAGTCACAATGGCGGTAACCATTTCAATAATAAGATTGCCTTCACAAATAGATAGTTTATGTTCAGCAAACATATCGTTATGAAGACCTAATACAAATTTACTGTGTGGAGAAGCTTGTTTATATAGAGGTATATTTTTAGGACGATTAAAGACATGTATAATATCAAAGGTATTGGTTTGGAGTGTTCTTATAACATGCTGTTCATATTCTTTTTGAGGAAGATACACGTAATTGACATTATCTTGTGTTTTTTGATTTGGAAGACTTGGATCTGAAATAGAGAAAATAGTAAGTTCATAATCTTGACTTATATAGGGGGACACCCCATCAATCATCATTTGAATTGCTCCACCTTTAATCGCGGGAGATGGTAATTTTTCTGTACATATATATGCAATTTTCATAAACTAATCCCCTTTGTATAGTTGTTTTATATATTGATATTCTGCTTCCAGTCCGTCGAATAGGGAAACTGTTGGAGAATATTGCAGTAATGTACTAGCCTTAGATATATCTGCCCATGTTTGCTTCGGTTCCCCAGGAACTGATTTTAGAAAGTTTTTGGTTGCTGATTTACCTAATATTTTTTCTAACATAGAAATGATGTCCAAAATGGATGCTTGTTCTTTTCCACCGATATTGATAACTTCACCTATTATATTTTTTTTTGTTTCTAAAGCGGCCACCGTTCCTCTTATACAGTCATCAATATAGGTAAAATCACGTGTTTGTGTTCCGTCACCAAATATTGTGAGAGGTTTATCTTCTAGCATTTGTTTAATTAATCTATGAAATGCCATGTCAGGACGTTGCCTTGGCCCATACACTGTGAAATATCTTAAAATAACAATTGGTATGTGAAAATTTTTGTGATAAACATGACATAAGTGTTCACCACCTAATTTTGTAACACCATATGGGGATAGAGGGGTAGGTAATAAATCTTCAGAAACTGCGCCAGATTTTTCACCATAAACAGAAGAGGTTGATATATGAATAAATTTATCTAATTTTATGTGCTTACAGGCTTCAAGTAACTGCTGTGTAACCATTATATTATTTGTAACATAAGGCTGAAAATCTTTTCCCCAACTTGTTCTCACACCAGGGATAGCAGCTAGATGATAAATGACATCTATATCTTGTAATATTTTTGATAAATCTGTATTTAGAATGTCTTCTCGTATGAATTGAAAACGTGAATTTAATTCGAGAGATTGTATATTACCTGTCTTTAAAGTGGCTGGAGTAGGACCGATGAAATGATCAATTCCAACTACATGATATGCACTATTTTTAAGTAACGCTTGACACAAATGTGAGCCAATGAAACCAGCGGCCCCTGTTACAAGTATTTTCATGACCGACCCACTCCAATATATTGTAATCCGTATTTTTCTACTTCATCTTTTTCAATGCAATTGCGGCCATCCACGATTGTGCATCCCTTCATAACTTGTTTGACTTGTTTCCAATTAAGTGTTTTAAATTCATTCCATTCCGTGGCGATAATAATGCAATCAGAATTTGTAATTGAAGATTCTAGGTTATCATGCTGTGTAACTTGTCTTTTTAAATGTGAAGGAAGAAAAGCTTTGGGGTCATAAGCATGTAGATCATAGCCATGAGAAATTAATTTTTCAAGAAGTATTACGGCAAGGGAGCTACGAATATCATCAGTATTTGGCTTAAAGGCAATTCCTAAAACCGTTATTTTTTTTGAAGAGGGTTCTTTGATAGCTTTTTTAATTTTTTCAACATAGAGATCTATTTGTGTGGAGTTAATGGATTGTACAGCTTGTAAAATAGGAACTGCTACGTGCCTATCATTTGCTGTATAAATGAGTGAATGTAAATCTTTTGGGAAGCATGATCCTCCATACCCCATTCCCGCCTGAAGAAAATGAGGGTTAATTCGAAAGTCATAGCCAATTCCTTTTGCCACTTCAACAATATCAATGTTATATGCATCACAAATTCGAGAAATTTCATTTATAAAAGATATTTTGGTAGCCAAAAATACATTAGATGTATATTTAATCATCTCTGCTTCATTTAAACCTGTACAAAGGAAAGGAGCCCTAATCTCTTTATATATATCCTGCATAATTTTTAACGACTTTGTGTCACCTTTTTGGATACCTATAATAGTTCTATCTGGAATGAGCATATCGTGAACAGCAGAGCCTTCGCGAAGAAATTCAGGATTGGAGACAATATTGAATAAGGCCGATGAAACCCCACGTTTAATAAGTGTTTCATATAATTGTTGATTTGTACCTGGTGGAACTGTACTTTTCGTAATAATAGTTTTATACGATGTTATAACTGGAACCAGTAGATCAATGACGGAGTAGATATATTTTAAATCCGTCTTTCCACTTGATGTAGAAGGGGTTCCTACAGCGATAAAAATAACGGGTGATTGTCGAATAGCATTATCGATATCACAACTGAATTGTAATCGGTTTCTATTTTTGTGAATAAGCTCCTTTAAATCTGGTTCATAAATGGGGCACTCCCCCTTTTGGAGAGCTTGAATTTTTTCTTGATCCTTATCTACACATATAATATCATGACCTAAATCTGCTAATACTGCTGCTGATGTGATTCCCACATAACCAGAGCCTATAATACATATATCCATATGATAATCACCCCTCTGAACTTAGTACTATAGTACTAGTTGTTACAGTATATTGATGGACAAGATGGATTGGTGACAAATGAAAGGGCCTATTCATATAAGCAATGAAAGCAATCAGAAGGTAAGAGCCTCTTTTGGAATCGTCATGCGCGGGTAAGGAGGTTACTGAATATTAATATTGTAAACACTCGAGGGAGCGAGAGATTAGTGATTAAAAAAGCAATCATTCCAGCCGCTGGTTACGGCACAAGAAGCCTTCCAATTACAAAGGTAATTCCAAAAGAAATGTTTCCAATAGGTAATAAACCTGCGATTCATTATATTGTGGAAGAGGCTGTAAAGTCAGGTATTGAGCAAATATTAATTGTACTTTCTAGCAGAAAGGATTTAATAGTTGATTACTTTGATTATTCATTAGAATTGGAGGCTTTTTTAGAAAAAGAAAAAAAATCCCATCTGTTAAAAGGGCTTGCTATTCCTAATGTTCAAATCCATTATATAAGACAGCCATATGCGAGAGGACTTGGTGAAGCGATAAAATTAGGTGAAACATTTATTGGTAATGAACCTTTTGCTGTACTCTTGCCAGATGATATTGTAGTTTCGGATAAAGAAACTGCTTTAAATCAATTAATTAGTATTTATAAAGAGACGAAAAATAGTGTAATAGGCATTCATACGGTACCAGATGAGTGCATAGAGAAGTATGGTATTATTGAAGGGAATATTGTAAAGGGTAATTACATGAATATTACAAATATTATAGAAAAGCCAAAAGTAAATCCTCCATCTAATCTTGCAGTAATTGGCAGATATGTTTTCACGCCTGATATTTTTCCTTTATTAAAAAACATTCAACCTGGTGTTGGGGGGGAATATCAATTAACAGATGCGATTCATTCTTTAATTAGGACTAAAAAAGTATATGGAAAAATGATTGATGGGAAACGATTTGATATCGGACAAGAAGATGAATATATGCAGCTTCTTAATCTAATATATGGACAAAACAAAACAGGTAAAAATTAATTTATGGAAAAGGATTCAACCAACATACACTTGAAGTCAACAAGCGATTCCTGAAGATTTGATGAAACATATATATAAGTTAAGGGTAATTAAATATATTTATATCGTACCTTTGAATCAGAAGAGAATACAATCGATTTTCATTTAAATAAGAAAAGAAATCATATGGCTGCAAAGTGCTTTTTCAAAAAGCCTTGCGGTCTTTTCATGTTTCAAATCCTCATGTTATCGCAGGAGAACAAAATTCAACCTAACCGATTGTAATTGCAAAAAGAAAAAAGAAAAAAGATACCCTTAGGTATCTCAATCAGACAAGTAAAATATCTAAATAACATTACGGAACAGATCATTGTTTTATTAAGAAACGGGATCTTACCGCCAACCAAATATACATTCATACCTATAATCGATAGAAAACATCATTATATGTATTTCCTTACGACAAAAAATGGATTGCGAACCCTCAGTCATTCAAGGGTCCGGTTCGTTGATTCGTTAGAATTAGAGCTCGCAACTTTAGTCATGGGAGTATTAATTCAGATTATTCCTGATATTTTTCAGCTTTTGAGTACTTTCCTGAAAAAGTTCGTAATGCTGAGTCTTTATCTTCATAAAACAGCATCTTTACACAACGGATACCTTCAACTATCCCCCCATCCCGATTAAGCTACTTCAATTCTCTATCAAATGAAACTTTTATGTATTTTCTCACATTCTATTGCAACAAGCATATATTATATAGAAAACATTCCTTTCTAATGAAACTCATTAGGCCCTTTTTTGGGGCTTTTTTTAGGGTATGATTTTTTAATCGGGTATATGCCTTAATTTATACTTAAATATTTCCAAAGGCTTTGGTAATTAATTGATGTTTACATGTCTATTTAAACTAAAGATAACAAATTTGGTTTTATGACGTGGGAATTTCATTTGAAAAATGATAATAAATATATGCATCCAACACTTTATGTTTTGCTTGTTTTATATGTTAATTGTTTTATATGTTTTATATGTTTATATGTTTTAAGAGCATGAAATGTCTTGATATATAAGGGATTATAACTCTTAATTATAACAAAAGTGGTTCTAAAGATAACAAATTTGGTTTTAACTACAACAAAAATGGTTTTAAAGATAACAAGTTTGGTTGCTTAACTCTAACAAAGATGGTTTTAAAGGTAACAAACATGGTTTTAATCATAACAAACATGGTTTTAAAGGTAACAAATTTGGTTGCTTAACTCTAGCAAAAATAGTTCTAAAGGTAACAAATTTGGTTACTGAACTCTAGCAAAAATAATTCTAAAGATAACAAATTTAGTTTTAACCATAACAACAATGGTTCTAAAGGTAACAAATTTAGTTTTAACCATAACAACAGTGGTTCTAAAGATAACAAATTTAGTTTTAACCATAACAACAATGGCTCTAAAGATAACAAATTTATTTATATACTTTACCACTCTAAATATTCCCGAAAATTTTTCACTATTTAAATGATTTTCAGAATAATTTTATATAAAATAAAGGGCTTCTCAACAATAATAGTGAGGATTAAATTTTCTGAATTGATGGAAAATTAACTATAACAAAGGGAATATATTTGTTATAGTTAACAGAACAGTAGAGGTAAGAAAGAAGGGACGTATGTAGGTATGTCTGAAAATCAAGATTTGCAGATTAAAGAAAATAATATTGTTTCAAAATCAAATACTTTAATTGAAGCAAATTCACGTTTAAATTTAGTAGAACAAAAAATATTACTTTGTTTGGCTAGTAATATTGAACCCAATGATCGGGATTTTAAAACTTACACATTCCCCATCAAACATTTTCATGATCTACTTGGTCTAAATGGATCTACTAAATATTCGGAGTTAAGTAAAATTACAAAGGATTTATTATCAAAAGTAATTGAAATTCGGACGGGGGAAGAGCTGATACAGGTATCTTGGCTTTCTTCAGCAATTTACAACAGAAATAAAGGAACAATTGATATGCGTTTTGATCCGTTATTAAAGCCATTTCTATTAGAATTAAGTAGCAAGTTTACAAGCTATAGATTAGCTAATGTTATTAAATTGAAAAGTACATACGCTATACGTATTTATGAACTACTTAAACAATATGAAGATTTAAAGGAACGTACAATTAGTCTAGAAAATTTAAGGTATTACTTAGATGCAATGGATATATACCCTAACTATGCAAATTTTAAGCAACGTGTATTAAAACCTTCTCAAAAAGAATTGGACCAAAAAACAGATATTTCTTTTGAATTTGAAGAAATTAAATTAGGCAGGAAAGTACAAAAAATTAAATTTATTATCCGTGGCCAAAAAAAGAAAGATAACAATTTAGTTCATTTTGAAAAAAATTTAGATAAATTTCAACAGCCCAATACATTTGAACAAAAAATTAAAAATTTTGAAGAACGCTGTAAAGAAAAAGTGTTTCCTAAAGTGTTAAAAAAATGGGAAGCTCATAAAGAAATTGTATTAGAAATAATTGAGGATATACGATTTCGTTCAAATATTGATTCTCCAATAGGTTATGTAGAATTCACTCTAAATTCCCGATTAAAAGAACTGCCTAATAAAGAAATATCAACCCAAAGTAGTCAAATTGAGAATAAGTCTCATAATAATAGAGTATTAGAGATTGATAACATTATAGATTTAGTTATCAGTACATATTCAACATCTACAGGTGCTGTAGCTACATTTTTAGTTAAAGATACAGCAATTGAGAAACTAGTGAGAGTAGTTACATTAGAAGAAGCTGAAGCCATTTGGATAGAACACGAAACGTTTGTCATGGATAAAATTTATGAATACATTAAAAAGAATAGAAGAAAGAAAAGATACTAGATTTAAAATAAATTTGGATCATGTTGTTTACAGATTTCGCGATGTGGGAAAGCCCATATCGGACTTTAGTCCGCCTTTAGGCATGGGATGAAAGTATCGCTTTTTCATAGAAAAACAGTTGTGTTTTGGTTATACTTGAACGATAGACAAGCACAAGTCTTTAAAACGCCTATGTGTTCCTTGAAAACAAGATATCATATGGAGTTCGATAGCTGAATTCACGCTATCGGTAAAATGATATGTGTCGTCAAGAACAAGACGCTAAAACATATGAACACGCAACGATCTGTACGGTATGGTTATAGTACCGTAGCTCACGAACCTATACGGTCTGTCGTGAGAGTGGTGATGGCACACCGTAACCTTGCACGTCAGCGATACCAGAAATGGACTTCGCCTTTGGTAGCAAGAATCCCACTGACGTTAGTCAGCTTGCCCCTTTAGGGGTGGGAGTGTCAACTGAATCCCTATAAATATGTAGGAACTGTCCACTTAATAGAATCATACCCAAACTGAATTTTCTCCGCTGTATAGCTACATCCACCTACACCTGGATAAACAGGTGAAAATACATCGGGGAATTGAAATGCAGTTGAATCTAGTGTACAAAACCAACAACTCTAGCAAAATCTCGTAAGAAATTTGAAAACAAGCAGTTTTGAATTTCTTGAACAAGTAATTGTAATTCATCACATACGGAAATAGAGATACAAAACGCCATCCTTTCCTCTGGTTCTACAGGAAGAATAGCGTATTTTTTATTTTAGGGAGGCATTTTTTTAATTAACTTGATAACGATGGGATTATTATATGATTCTGGGGAAATTGTACGCTAAAGACTAAAAGTTTTACTAGGACAGCTTTCAAAAAATAAAAATCAAGGATTAATTGAACATTGAATTTGTACACAATTTATTGACAAAATTCTCGTTTGATGACGTACTTTTTATAAATATAGCCCACAGACACAAAAAAATATTTTAATTACTGAAAAATCATATCAATATATGACATGAGCTCATTTTGAAAAATTCCTCGTCAAAAAGAAGCATATATGTTGAAGAAGACATACTTTACACTATATTCCATTGGAAAGGTGAGGAAACGTATATGACTTTACATTACAAGAAAAATTTCATTATAATAAGCACGCCTTATTTCCCACATATTAATTTATCAGGTCTTCCTGAAGTAACAAGAATATCTTCATACTTTCCTGAAACTCCAAAAACGAAAAAACCACCAAAACCCCCAAAATTAAAAACATTGTGCTTTAGACAATTTGTAGAGCATAAAATCCAGTTAGTTCCTCCTGCAAAAAAAGGAACCATCAAAGTTGATAGACAGATATTTACTACGATTGAAAAGGTGTGTTCAGAAGTAGTCACTATTTCGGGATTTATCCGTAAGACTGTTACCTATACAGCAGTAGCTTATAACAAGGTAATTCCAAACCATAAGATCCAAAATGACGTTCCCTTTCAAGGCCTTATAGAATCAAAAGATATTAAAGAGGAGTATCAATTTAGCATCATCGAAGAAAAAATACTCGGTAATGTTTTTACACGTGAAGCTAACTTTGAAAATCCAAAGAAATTTCAAGTATACAAATGTCCCATTGCTTTCAATTTTATAGAGAAAGATGCTGTAAAAGTTTCTATAAAAATGAGTACGTAGAGTAATTCATATTCTCTTATCTTGAATATGAATTTAGCTCATTACAAATGACTAACTCTGCAATTACTGTTCTTTCTAACATAACTTATTATCTGCTGAAAAAGCATTTTTAATGGATTCAATACCCTCCCATCAACTTAAGAATTTTTACTACCGCTAAGTACAAAAAACGTTCTTTTTTCTTATTTCCTCTTTTCGGGAGATGGGCAAAAATACTTATATATAAAACTTAATTAATTGGTATATACTTCTTGAACCCCTTACTTATAGTTACATTGTAGAACAAGATCATCGTTTTATTAAAAAACGTGTGCGTTCTATGTTAGAATTCAAATCATTTAAAACAGCACCCTCTATATTAAGTGGTGTTGAAGCTATGCATATGATGCTATTTAATTTTTAGCACAATAAATATTGGCCAAACATATAATATAAATGGGTATCACTCACCCATTTATATTTATAGTTTCCTTTTAAGAACACCAACGGGCATTGGTGTTCTTTTAAGTAGGTTGGGTTTGAAAAATAAGAAGCTTTCTTAGTTACAAATTTATAAAACAAAGAAGCACTCAAAATGAGTGCTTCTTTGTTTTATATTTGTACTTGTTGTACTTGTAAAACTTTTAAAGTAAGATCTAGTACAATTTTTTCACGAAGTGTATCAAATGTTTCGTTTAATTCTGTTGGACAAGGGGAAAAATCTAATTCAAAGAAGTTAGCGCTGACTAATTCGCAATATGGTTGTTCGTTATAAACAACTGCATTTTCGAAGAAGTATTTGTCTAAACGTGGTAAATCACCGTTTTGTGGATTAATAAAGTGAGATGTTGTGTCTGAGGAAGCTGCTATTAGAGGTAGTGTTAAAAAATCACCCTCTGTTAAATCTGCAAAACCAGAGAATGGAACATTTGCAATGCGATCAAATAGCACTGAATTACATCCATCACCTGCATATTCAATATTTTTACGAATAAACCCTTGTACAAATAATTTTGCTCTTGTAACTCGGCGGTAAACTGTACCTGCTACTGGAGTAAACGCTACAGGAACTAACTTACATTGTGTTAAAAATACGTTTTTTAGGACACGTTTAATTTCAGTTGCTGCAGGTGCTAATGTAATATCGGTTTCTACAACAATTTGAATTGTTCTTTCAGCTAATACAACTGGGATTTTTACAATCGGTGCTCCTGGAGTAAGAATTGGTGTTGCAGTCTCATCACTTAGTGGTATTTGAGTTTGTCCCGCTGTTTGACAAGGTACATTAATTGGACATTGTTCGCTCATATTATCTAATCTCCTTTTTGAAATTACTTTATATTTTTAAAACTTTTCTATGTAAATATATTCATTTTTTGTATTGATGTATAAGCTTGTATAATAGGTTTTAAATTTTTTGTAGATTTTTTTGACTTTCTCATTAAGAATTTTCACGAGTTGGTACTTTATCAGTCATTCCTACATAAGCGTCGGATATTTCACATTGAATTATTAGAGAGAATCCCTAGGAAATTAAAAAGTCATGATATTGCTAAAACATTTGGAAGTGCTGAAAGTACAGTTAGGAAGTACGCCAATCCCTTGAAAAAGCAGGGTATGTTTTTCGGAAAAATGAAAACAATACAAGGATTTTTACTGATATAGATGCGTTAACATTTAGAGATTTGATCCAAGTTAGAAAAGAAGCTGGAGTAAACCTTGATATGGTAGCTTCCGTAGCAGTGATACGAAGACAGAAACAAGAATCACCGATACAAAGCGTGCACTCTTTGATAAATAAGGAATCAGAGGACGATTTAATTCCGCACAAAATAAAACAAGTTCCCAATCTCTTAATAGACACAATGATATCTATCACTAAATAAAGGATCCTAACATATTCTTGATATCACGAATGATTTTATGAGCATTTCATATTAGTATTATCTACCTGATTAAGTCTGTTTTTTAAAGCGACATATCAGCGATAATTTATGTCTATTCTGTCCATGTGTTAGCACTGTAAGTACATCCAAAATGTACTTATCTATATCACATTGTAAGTTCGTATATTTTTCTGACGATACTCCCCTAATCTATAGTGGTTTCTTGCCCTTAAATTTGTAAAAAACATTCTACACCAATAAGGGCTTCAACAATTCCGTTAATAATATTAACTCTTTACTCATATATAAATAATAGAGGCTGTAGCAATGAAATTTTTTAAGTAATTAGGGCATAAATTACTAATCTTTACATCTCTGATGTCCGCTAGTATTACTTAGAGAATATTCTAAAAATGAAAATTACTCCTGAGATATGATTGAAAAATCCGTACGATTTGAGTTATTTCCATTATGTTTGATATCTGGTTTAATTACGTAATTTGGTACCGTTGCTAAATAAGATCCATAATTTACTTTTTATAGGGAGTGGAATATATGGGGTCAACACAGTTAACAGGACGAGTAATCTTCAAAGGAGATCCAGGTTATTTAGAAGCAGTTAAAAATTGGAATCCTTATGTTGATGTCTTTCCTCTCGTCTTTGTTTTTGCACAAGATTCAGGCGATGTAAGTATTGCTATTAAATGGGCTCGTGAGAATAAAGTTCCCTTACGTGTCAGAAGTGGTCGACATGCTCTAGATAAGAACCTTTCAGTAGTAAATGGGGGACTTGTTATTGATGTGAGTGACATGAATAACGTTTCTTTAGATAAAAAAAATGCGATTGCAACCGTTCAAACAGGAATTCACGTTGGCCCATTAGTAAAAGGATTAGCTCGTGAAGGTTTTATGGCTCCTTTTGGAGATAGCCCAACGGTTGGAATCGGAGGAATTACGATGGGTGGCGGATTTGGAGTACTTTCACGATCGATTGGTCTTATAAGTGATAACCTTCTTGCATTGGAAATGGTAGATGCGAAAGGCGAAATTCTTCAAGCGGATCATTGTAACAACGAAGATTTACTATGGGCTTCGAGAGGTGGTGGAGGTGGTAATTTTGGATATAATACTGAATACACTTTTAAAGTTCGTCGTGCCCCTAAAACAGCAACCGTCTTCAATATCATTTGGCCGTGGGAACAATTTGAATCGGTGTTTAGAGCTTGGCAAGAATGGGCGCCGTTTGTAGATTCACGATTAGGATGCTTACTCGAGATTTATAGCAAAGTAAATGGATTATGTCATGCTGAAGGTATTTTCTTAGGTTCAAAAGATGAAGCAATCGAATTATTAGAACCTTTAACTAGTATTGGAACCCCAACACAAATAGTTATAGAAACTTTACCTTATCCGGATGCTATAGACTTTTTAGATCCAGATGAACCAATACCTGGTAGATCTGATCAGAGTGTTAAGTTTTCTTCGGCTTGGGCACTTGATCTTTGGTCAGAAGAACCTATTTCGATAATGAGAAAATTTTTAGAAGAAGCTACTGGGACAGAAGCCAATTTCTTTTTTATAAATTGGGGTGGTGCTATAAGTAAAGTACCTAGCAGTAAAACAGCTTTCTTTTGGCGAAGTCCATTGTTTTATACGGAATGGACTGCTAGTTGGAAAAACAAATCAGAAGAGGCTTCAAATCTGGCATCAGTTGAAAGGGTACGCCAACTGATACGACCATATGTAACAGGTTCTTATGTGAATGTTCCGGATCAAAATATTGAAGATTTCGGAAAAGCATATTATGGATCAAACTTTGAAAAACTTCGAAAAGTAAAAGCGAAGTATGACCCTGAAAACTTATTTCGTTTCCCTCAAAGCATACCACCATCTTCATCTTGTTAAATAGTTTATTTGTTTTACAAAACAAACTAAACTCCCTAGATTTTGAAATGCACCTCAATCGTTGATACCCTCTAACAATTGAGGTGCATTTTTCACATAAGAAAGTTTACATTCTTATTGGCGTAAAAGCAAACGTATATGAAATTCCCGAGATTTATATTAAAAATTTTGCATAATTCATTTTCACTTTAACTGGTGATACACCAAATACCTTTTCATAAAACTCAATAGACTTCTCTAAATCAGTAACATTTATACCTACATGAACATACTTCATTGCTAATTCCACCCTTTTAAATTCAATTAATCAATTTTTTTGATTAATATAGATCTTACTTCTTCGTCATAACAGAATTTAAAAGCTATCAAATCACTAAAATACAGCAACGTAAGGAACGAAAATGATTTGTGTGAAGAATTCCTTTACCATTCCTTTTTATAATCTTGAGGGGATTTCAATTCTACTAGATGACCATAAGCCCAAGTAATATTTCCTCCACTTGGTAATAAAGAACATGGTGGAACATAAAAATGACCATCTTTCTTTTCAACTTTCGGGAATGCTTCAGCATACGCTTTCGCTTGATTTGGCTTCTCTGCTAGGATTAATACGGACATGTTTTTAACTTCCTCTCACTTTAAAATTTTGTATACAAAAAGGAGCAGCATGGATTATGCTACTCCCGAAAACATTGTGAACTTGTGTAATTGTGTACATTTACACATCAAATCTCTAAAGCAACATATCGTTATGTCGCCCTTTTAAAGCACACTATTTCATTTATTCCATTAGATTCCTTTCTTTTCTTGACGAATATAATCCTTTAAATAGGAACCAAATCCACTTTTTATGGTTTCATAATTATCTTTAATGAAATTATATTGTTCTCTATCTAAGTGCGATTGATTTTTAATATAAGATCGATTAGGAAGTATCAATGCATGTGAATAATCGATTCCTGCATTAGCTGATTTACTAGAAGGTGCGTGAAAACCATTAGGATGATTTAAATTTGATCTTAATGGTAATAAAAAATCTTTGTCTTCTACCCTTACCTTCACATACACATAAGGTCTCTTCACCTGTTTTGAAACGTTGTTTTCATCCAACATATTTTTGAAATGACTATTTTCTTCAAAGTACTTTTTATTTAAATGTACAACTTCAATTTTTTAGTCATAGTGATTTTCCCCTTCAACAAAAAAAGGCAACCAATATGGTTGCCTTTAAACTTTATTGCATTAAATTTAATCATCGTTCTTTTCATTTATGTCATTACGGAGATGAACGAGTAAAAACTCCGCTAAATATGTGCCTGTTCTTTTTATTTATGTCATTGCGGAGGTGAATCAGAAAAGAACTCCGCTCAATTTCTATATCTATTAGGGGTAGCGTTGTAAATCCGCATTTTCCTGACGCTACCCCATGCCCATCAAGCTAAGAAAATAAATCAACCCCAAAACGAAAAAATGAGCTAAATTTACATAAGTAACTGTAGAGAGAAAATTTTGTTTTTGGGGATACTTCAAAAATTTAGTTTGATGGGAATGTGGCGAGATCCTGTTTCAAAATGGTACAATATGTAAAAATACATAATAAGGAGAATACTAATGAGACTTTGTTTTATTGGGGGAGGAAATCCTTTAGCTGGGGAACTTGATGATGTAATGAATTATTTATTAAATCACGTTGAAGTAGGAAATAAAGTTTTAATAATTCCTTTTGCAACGGAGGATTCAAAACTTGATAGATGGTTTAACTCTACAAAAAAATCATTTGAGGATATAGGGATGGAGCATATTAAACTTCTCAACTATCGACTCACGAATCAAGAAATGCAAAAAGAAATCAGAGAACATGATATTCTTTATTTTACTGGCGGTAGACCAGAAAAGTTAATGGAAAGTTTAACGGAAAAAGAATTAATACAAGCTGTCAAAGAATTTTCGGGATTAATGGTAGGTGTTAGTGCTGGTGCTTTAGTTTTTTGTAAAGATTGTATCATAACAAAAGATGAAGATTATCCTGAAACACAAGTAATAAAGGGTTTAGATTTAGTAGAGTTTAGTGTAGAAGTTCACTATGATGGAAGTATTGACGAGGAATTATTCCTTTTATCAGACAGCAGGGATATATACGCCATTCCGAATGGTAGTGCAATATTTTGGAATGAAGAAGTAGTCACACCTATTCATAATGTTTTTAATTTTAGTAAGAGAAATAAAAAACATTATAGTCAAGTGTACAAATATTCAAACATATCCACTCCTTCTTAGGCTAACGGGTACTAGAGTTGAAGAGGAAATAAAAAAACGAATCCTCAAATAACTTCTGATAACGAATTTTATGTGAACTAAAAAATATATTGAATCTAAGTAATGCGTAAAAAATAGGAGTTGGAATAGGAGAGAGCAATGATTTTAAAGAGTGAGATCACAAAGTTAGTGCCGTCAAATGTTAAATTAGGCTTTTATTTACTAGATACCAAAACAAAAGAGCAAATAGTGATAAATGAAAATGACTGGTTTCCATTAGCTAGTGTTTCAAAATTAATCACAGCCATTTTCGCTTTAGCTAAAAATATCAATATAAAAAGAGAAAACATTTTTAATGTCATTAGTAAGCATTGTGGTAGTTCTTATAAAAGATTATTGGAAGAAATATCAAGTGAAGAAATAAACCGCCGACTTGTAGAGTTAAATATAGAAATAAAAGTTGATAATGATAATAAAGACATAGCCAATAACTTGGGTACTCCTAATGGAATACATAAAATTTTGTCACTTTTATTAGAAGGAGAACTTTTGGACAGTATTTCTAAACATTTAATTATAAAGAGCTTAGAACAACAAAATGATGAAGATGGTTTTAAGTTAAATAAATATTATAATTGGTATCATATGACTGGTGGTCTCGATGGGGTCTGTAATGATATAGGATATTTCGAATTTGAAGATAGAAAGATTATTGTAATAGGTCTAATTGAAACTACTGATACAAATGCTGAATGGTATCACCTTGAAGAGATTCTACAAAAAATAGGAAGAATAATAGTGAGTAATTACTAATAATACAGATTATATCTAGAAAAGTCCCTTCAGATCTTCTGAAGGGACTTTTCTAGATATAATGAATACCGATAAGTGGTGTTATGTTAACTTGGTAAAAACACGTTATATAAAAGGGTTTCCTTACTTTTATCGAGAATATACTTATGTTCTTGATTTGTTAATTAAAAGGGAGCGTTAATGATGAAATTTAATCAATTATTTTTATTTATTATTGGGGCATTTGTATGTAGTTTAGTATTTAATTTTGTTACAGGTAAATTTGAATGGAGTGTTTTTTACTTATTGATATTAGGGGCAGTTTCAGGTTATCAAATTGGTAAAAATGAAATCAAAAAACAGGTAAACAATGTAAATTAAACTACCAATAATGAGAATTATGTAAAAAAAGTTAGCATGGATTTAGCTTTTTTCTTTTTTGTCCATAATGCTCTAACCTCTTTGTTTATTGTGTTTTGAATGTATACTTTTATTATTGATTTTGGAGGGAATGGGTGAATTGAAATGGAGTCAATAAAATCAAGGAAATGAAAGTAAACTAATATTTAAAAGTTTACATTGGGACGGTTTAAGAAAAATACATTCACTTCTTATGAAAAGTAGTCATAGGAGGTGAATGTATGAATGAAGAAAATATTGTTTTAGTTTGAGCTCCTGTTGAACCAAGTCTAATTGGTCTGACAAAGAGCTTCTATTTCACCATTCATTTTTACCACAGGTCCAACAGGAGCAACAGGAACGGCAATAATACTTGTATTTATTTGGATCATTAACGATTTTACTTAGATTAATTCAGACAGCTATACCTAACGTGAATCTTAAACTTCAGGAGGCGAGCCCCCTTTTATATATTGAAAGCCATTTGGAGTGAATTCATGTTCTTTATACATTATGAAATGGATTTATAGTTGTGATATAAGGACTTGCTGTTAATATTTATTTTAATTTTTATAGGTTTTTTTCTTATACTTGTACGTTTGCGGATTCATAAGCTATAAGGTGTAAGTGGGTGAAAGATAAGGTTGGTGTATAAATGAGTAAATTTAATAAGAAATTTCATATTCCGTGTGAATGTTTTCTTCCCCCTGTACCTATACCTGAAATTGGACCAACGGGTCCAACAGGACCAACAGGACCAACGGGTCCAACAGGACCAACAGGACCAACGGGACCAACGGGTCCAACAGGACCAACAGGACCAACGGGACCAACGGGTCCAACAGGAGTAACAGGACCAACGGGTCCAACAGCGGTAGCATGTTGTCCATGTACTAATATTCTTGATAACCCTGGTTTTGACGTGCCAGGTGTAACAGGTGATGCAGTTCCAGGTTGGATTCAAAATGGAAATGTTTCAGAAGTAGGTTTTCCAAACGCCCATAGTGGTCGTATTCTTTCAAATGGGACACTTAGTATCTTAGCTGCGTCAATTGAACCAGGTGGAAGTATTAATCAATCGGTTGATGTTGGCGAAGGTTGTTGTTTTACGTTTTCTTTTGCTGCGGATATAAGGGATGGTGCATTTCTTATAGCTTCTGTATCTTTCCCAGAACTTGGACATGGATGTCCTCCTCTCCCTGCAACTCTTGGCCCGTCAAATATTCCGAATATTGTCCCAGCTTCGAATCAACCGCAATCTAGTTTCCAACATTATACTCTTGTTGTGTGTATACCTGCTGGTGTGACTACAGCATGTGTTGCTTTCCAAAATATTGCTACAGGTGGGGAAGGAGCAACAGCTTTTGTTGATAATGTTGTATTCCAACCTACTGGTGGACCTTGTACTTCATGTGCACAGAATTTTTAATGCATTGATGTATTTGCAGTTTTTTGATGAGGTTTTTAGTATAAAAAAAGAGAAGGATTATACAAATCTTTCTCTTTTTTATTTATAAACTATTATCTATTGGGGTACAGACAACGTACTAACATAAAACTCACGCTAAGGAAAAGAAATCCCTTTATATCAAGGTTTCTAGCGTAACAAAAAAGGGCGTGGCAAATAATGTTACGAATTATTTTTGATACACTATTTTGTTACAGCTAAATTGGCTAAATAACAGCTAACGCTTCTTGAAACCAATGTTGTAACTTAAATGAACGTTTTTGTTACAATCCTTAGCGTACGAAAATTAAGGTTTCTACTTCGAAAAAATGTTTTAACGTGGGTTTTATGTCATTTGGTTGGCGGGACCCCTTGTAGGGCTTTTTTCTTTGCAGGAATTTTACACCTACCATTGAATACTCTCACTATGGAGGTGTTGTGACGCTATGACGGACGAGATTGTTTATTCTGCTAGTGAAGTATACAAAAGGCTAGGAATATCCGCTAGTAATTTACATCCTTATATTAAATCTACAAGGTGTCAATAGAATATGTAAATATACATATTGTATTTATTTGGGTTTTTTGTATGTTAAAATTAAATATAGGGATTTTTATATATAATGAACCACAAGTAGGAATATCCAATGAATTTTGAGAGGTGTTACATGTTTAAAAATAGGAAATTAATTCGATTTTGTCTAACATTATTTGTATGTTTATCTGTAATTGATTTTACAATCGGTTATTTTCAAACATATCTTGAATCAGCAGCAGATATTAAATGGGTAATACCAGAGATTTGGAAAACTATTTTGATAGATGTTCCTGAAAGCATACTTGTTATTTTAGGTGCAATAGCTTTATATGATTTCACAAAAGAGACATCGCCAAAAGACGCATCAATCTAAATGCGTCTTTTTTCAATTTTCTTCAATTAGCAATTTCGTGGAGAGTCTTGCTGTAAAAGCAGAATAAGAGACTTTTTATTTTAGGGAATGACTTAAGCATCAGTGCAATTGCATCCGTTGTAGCGTTATGCGGTGGCTTGTTCATTATGGTTGGCAGCCAGGAGCGCGGATTTTCGTTAATTTCAAGAGCTGGGATTGGTTATATAGTAGTTCAAATGATTCCGTTGTTTATGAGATTGTTAGTTGAAATTGCTAAAGCTATTTAGTCCTACACTTGTAGGGCTTTTTTCTTTGCAGGAATTTTACACCTACCATTGAATACTCTCACTATGGAGGTGTTGTGACGCTATGACGGACGAGATTGTTTATTCCGCTAGTGAAGTATACAAACGACTAGGAATAAGTGATAGCACCCTTAGAAAGTACATGGAAGTATTGCAGCGAGAGGGATTCGCAGTAAAGAAAGATAATCGTGGTAGACGCCAATACACAGAGCATGACGTTATGGTAATTGATAAGTTAATTGAACTCAGTAAGCATGACGGTATGACGTTAGAAAAGGCAGCGAAGATGATTGCGCAGCGTTTAGAAATCGCCAATCCAAATGCGGAGACAGAGGCACCCCACGAAACCGATTTAATCCCATTCCATATCCAACAGCAACTCCAACAACAGTACAGCGTTATGGCACAAGAAATGAATCAAGGTATGTTAGCGATGGAGAAGCGATTAAGTGAGCAGGAAAAGCAAAGCAATGAGGAGATCAAAGCTAGTATAGAGCAACATAATGAACGAGTGGAAAAACGATTAGAAGCGCGGGTTCTGGTGCAAAAAATCTCTTAAACTTGGACATACTGATATTACTACTCTACAAAAGGTGTGTGATCAGTATGGAAAAGGAGAATTTGTTCAAATGGAAGCATTATCATCCTGAACTAATCTTATTAACAGTAAGGTGGTACCTACGGTACAATTTGAGCTTTCGTAACCTGGTGGAAATGATGGAGGAAAGAGGATTATCAATTGCTCACACAACGATTATGCGCTGGGTTCATCAATATGGACCTCAATTAGAAGAGAAAGTACGACATCATCTAAAATCAACCAATGATTCATGGAGAGTCGATGAAACCTATATTAAAGTAAAAGGGCAATGGATGTATTTATATCGTGCCGTTGATTCAAAAGGGAATACCATTGATTTTCATCTAAGTAAATCAAGAGATAAACAAGCCGCCAAGTGCTTTTTCAAGAAAGCCCTTGCTTTTTCGTACGTTTCTAAACCTCGCGTGATAACAGTAGATAAGAACCCTGCCTACCCTGTAGCAATTCAAGCGTTGAAAGAAGAAAAACATATGCCTGAAGGCATCAAGCTAAGACAAGTTAGATATCTCAATAATATAGTGGAACAAGATCATCGTTTTATTAAGAAACGTGTGCGTTCTATGTTAGGGTTCAAGTCTTTTGGCACAGCTACATCCATTCTTGCAGGAGTAGAAGCTATGCATATGATTAAAAAAGAACAGATTGATTTACGGGATCAGTCTGTTCAAAATCAGAAAGAATTCATCCATCAATTGTTTGGGCTAACAGCATAAAATACAATTCTGCTCGAAATATATGCGCTATATTCTCTTTTATTTTATCTTTGCACCAGAACCCTTTTTATAAAAGTAATCCCTCAGTTCCAAGAGAAGCTCACCATTCTCAATTTTAGTTAGAAACATTTCTCACAAATAACGCACCCGTTAGTTGAACAAACAATCATCTTATCGAATTCTATCTCAATAGAAATTCAATTAATAATTTACATGAATTTTCACATGCCAAAAGCTTAAACCTTTTTTGGTCTTCAATAGTTTTATTATCTGCTTGGTCGGATACAGACTTCACACATAGGAATGGTATTTTATTAACATAAGAAACGTATGAAAAAGATGCTATCTCTTGGTCAACAGCAATAGCATTATGAGTACTACTTAATGATAATCTCAAAACATCTTCTCTAATACGCTGATCTCCCGATATAACCATCCCGTTGTTGATTTTATGTTCACTGGTATTGATAGCAAAATTAAGAAAATCACTAAATATAGAATTATCGCCATCAATAATCGATGTTCTACCAGTATACAGGTCCCACACATCATCGCCTTTTCCAGCATTCGTAACGTCATGTTGGAGCATTTGTCTTGCAATGACAATTTCGCCACCCTTTATGCTATCTGACAAACTTCCACAAATTCCTGTCATATATATTTCATCAGGATGAAACTCTGATATAAGTAATTGTGTACAACTAGAACAGTTTGTTTTTCCAACACCACTTATAACAGATATAATCTCTAAATTGTTAATACTATGATAATGGAATTCCCATGCGGCAATTTTACGAACTTTTCTACTCGGGTATTCTTCGTGTAAATAATTCAGTTCAGGTTGCCAAGCTGCAATTATTCCAATTCTTTTCATTTTTATCCTCTCCTCACCTAAATTATACCAAAAAAGTCTTGTTTTAATATATAATTTAATCGTAATGTTAAAATAATTTAAGTCATCGATATATTAAATGCAAAAGATAGGTAATTATATGATTCGTGAAGCTGAACCAAAGGACAGTAATGTAATTGAAAATCTATATAAAAAATTAGCACAACATAGCAAAAACATTAAGGTTTTACCAGAAAGAATTGAGCAGATAAGGAATGATTCTAATAATTTCTTGTTTGTCTATGAGGAAACTGGTAACGTCAAAGGAAGTATATTTATGACGTTTTGCCTTGATCCTGGATATCAATTTAGACCGTATACTGTTCTAGAGTATGTGATTGTAAATGAAGATTTTCGAGGTAATGGGATAGGTGAAAAGTTATTGAAACATGTAGAACAGATATCAATTGCAAGGGGATCCACAAGAATTATCTTATTAAGTAGTATAATTAGATTAAAAGTACATAAACTCTTCACTAAAAATGGATACAATGTAACTATAAGTAAGGGTTTCAAGAAGTATATACCAATTAATTAAATTTTATATATAGGTATTTTTTCTTAGAGTGTTTAGAAAGAATAACGTTTTTTTGTACTTAGGGGTAGTGAAAATTCTTAAGTTGATGGGCATGTATGGTGACCCCATATAGAAAATTTTGAAAGATGAGGGCTACGGCTCTCTTTTTTTATTTTCATTCGACAAAATATGACAATATTATGATTGATTGTCTGATAAGATAAGTTCGGAAATCTTACATATTACATAACTGTAGGAAAAGAAATGTATAAAAAAATGGGTACAATTGCTTTAACTGGAGCACTTGCTTTTAGTTTAGCTGCATGTGGTGAAACAGAAGTTAAAGAAGTAAGTAAAGACAATGCTCCTAAACAAGAGGAAAAAAAGGACAAAAAAGCATCTACTGAAAACAAAGTTTATAAAATCGGGGATACAGTAGAAATTAATGGCCTACAACTAACTTTCAATTCAGCTCAATTCGTTGAACCTAATGAATATTCAAAAGCTGAAAAAGGAAAAGTGTTAGAAATTGCTTTATCTGCTAAAAACAACGGGAAGAAAGATGCTTATATTGGAACAGAAGAATTGAAGATCGCTGATGCTGGTGGTAACCAATTCAAAGAATATTTCGGCGCAGATAATGCATTTATGAATGAAAATGTTGGTCCAGGTAATCAAATTACAGGGAAAATGTACTTTGATGTATCTGAATCAGATAAATATACAGGTACATATAAACCAAACTTTACGTTGGACGATAAATCTGTGAAGTTCGAATTCACACCTGGTAAATAAAAGGAGAAATTATAAATATGAAAAGAACAACTGAATTTGTATTAGGACTTATTGGTGGTATTTTCGGTATTATTTGTGCATTTATCGCTTTAATGATCGGCGGTATGGGAGCTGCGTTTGAAGCTGAAGGTGCAGATAGCATTATCGGTTTAGGATGGGGAGCTGTCGCTCTATCGATTTTAGGAATTGTTGGCTGCGTAGTAGTTAAAAAGAATGCTAAAGTTGGCGGTATCATGATGACAGTCGCTGCTATTGGCGGATTCATCTGTATCTCTATTGTTTACTTATTACCAGGAGTATTATTATTGATCGGCGGATTAATGGGCATCTTCCGTAAAGGAAAAGCTTCTGTATCTGCTTAAAAGTGAGCACTCGAAAGAGTGCTTTTATTTTGTAGATTGCATCCAGGAAAAACAACAAGAATTGAGGACAACTATGAAAAGAATCATTTTAACCATTATCACAGCAATGTTAGTTTTATCAGGTTGTGGTGGACCAAAGTATATCACTGAGAATTTAGATGGTATTGTCTCCGGAATATCAAAGGATAAAGAGATTAAAAAGCATCTAAACTCCGTAACATACAAAGAAACAGAAAAATCAGATCAAAATACTAAAAATCCATCTTATTATTATGACATCATAGCTTACCTTGATGATTCATTTGATAACTTACAACCTAAAGAACAATATGAATACTTGGTATCCATAGGTAAAATCATCAAGAAACAAAGCGGAACACCGCAAGGTAAAGATGGTGAGGGAGAGTTATACTGTGGAAAAGGCATTAAATGTGAATTGATAAATGTTGTATTAAAAACAGATAAACACGAATACTACGCAAATTATGATCTACCTGGCTTAATTGGAGGGTGGCTTCACTTAGATGATAAAGACAAAAGTGTTGCTGAAAATAATATCATTTACGATGCAAGTGCTAAAGATGGAAAATATATCAAACCTGAAAGTAGCAATCCATCACCTTCAACTAGTACTTCCTCATCAGCTAATGCAGAAGTGGAAAAGATTAGAATTGCAACCGGTAGGGATTGGGTTAAGTTGTCATTTGATGATAAGTTCATATATGTTCAAACTTTGATTGAATCCATGAAATCTGCAGGTAGTTCTGTAACAGCCGACGCATATTGGTTTATTGATGCATTAAACGCCTACTATGGAGGCGGAGAAGAAACCAATGTATCAGATAAAATAATTGATATTATGGCAATGTCCGGAGTTGCTGGTGATGTAATCAAGTAAATTAGACATATAGAATACTTTTATACAAAATATAGATTTTAAAGCGCTCAAAAAAAGAGTGCTTTTTTTATTTGACTTTATTTACCTTGTTACTGTATAGTTATAACTAAGTTGCAACTTAGTTATAACTAAATTATTCGTTCAACATTTAAAACCTGGGAGGAATTTAAAATGGCTAAAAATATTTTCATGTTAAGAACTAAACCAGAGAAAATCGAGCGTTTTCCAAGCTTTATAGAGGATAAGTTCATCGCGATAGGGTGGTATAAAACTGGCGATTTAACAGGAGCATCCACTGATGTGATTCGTGAAAAATTATCCTCTGCCTATCCAAGTTATGAAGGACAATCATTTAGAACTAATTTTAGTATGGTCAATACCTTTGTTACTGTAATGAACGCTGGTGATATAGTTCTTGTTCGTAAAGATGGTATGGTTCATATAGGAGAGCTTAAAGACTATACATATCGGACAGATTACATCGAAAACTATATGCCTCATACACGTTCAGTTACCTGGTTAAATGAAGTTCCTTTTGAAGAATTCAATGCAAAGATACAATCTTTACTTAAAAATATTCGCACGGTTTGCCGTTTTAATGGCACATGGGAAGAAGCTGAAATTGAACAATATATTACTGGCGAAAAGCCAAAAACGACTAAACTCGAGGATAGTGAAGATCTACTTAAAGAGTCATTAGAAACATTAAAATACTTAATGAAAAACTCTGAGGATGAAACTGTTAGATTGGAAGCTACAAAAGAAATCTTGAAGCTTATCAATAAATAATTCACAAGGGGTGCAAAAATGGAAAAAATATACAAACAATTTGAAGAAGGCTTTAAAAAACATATTACTGGTGAAGAATGGGTGCACGATTATGGAAGTAAACATTGGGCGCATTTAGTAGCAACTTCGATATTAAAAGAAGAAAAATTGGCGAGAGACGATGTCTACGGTGAGCATTTATTAGTAGAACGTTTCTATTTAAATGAACCACAACAACATTACAGTGCTAGAATGTATACAAGTCATAATGTATTTCAAGTAAAAGATGCATATGAAGACCAATATATTAATAACAGTAGGCCTGGAGAAATACTAAAACGTGCATATGAAACGTTAAAGTTTTTATATGGCAAGGAAATCAGTAACCCTAAATTTATTTGGAAGATTACTGAAGAATTTATTGATGTTTATATGTACAGTTCACATAACCCTGACGTTTCAGTTGATATCCTAATAAGGGAATCATAAGCATAATAAAAATCCAGAAAAGGCACCTTAAGGTGTCTTTTTTTATCACCCCTCCGACATAATATGACAATGTACAGAGTAATAGTTTGTTACTATAGTTCAGGAAATCTTATATTTTAGATACTGGGGGATACATATTATGAACAACAAACTATTAATCGCACTTACAAGCTGTGCTTTAATCATGGGATTAGCTGCATGCTCAACTAACAAAGCAGCAAGTACTTCTAATGAATCTAAAACTGAAGAAAAGGCTAAACAAGAAGAACAACAGCGTCAAGAAGCTGAGGCGCAACGACAGGCTGAAGAAAAAGCGAAACAAGAAGAACAGCAACGTCAAGAGGCCGAAGCACAACGACAGGCTGAAGAAAAAGCGAAACAAGAAGAGCAACAACGTCAAGAAGCTGAGGCGCAACGACAGGCTGAAGAAAAAGCGAAGCAAGAAGAGCAGCAACGTCAAAAGCAGGAACAATCCCATAAACAACAAGCAGCACAAGTGCAAAAGCAGAAAAAGACAGAGAAAGAAGCACGTGAAGAACAAGATAGTTTAGAGTATGCAAAAAGAAGAGCACAATCATTTGAGGATAAAGAACGTGAAAAAATGAGTTGTGACGACGCGAAAAATGTTCTTGAACAATTAAAAAATGCCGAACAAAATCCAGCTATAAAGGAGAGTACGGCCAAGTATCAAAAGAAAGTAGATACATGTAGTAAATAATAGAACAGTAAGATCACGCAATTCTATTAGAAAAAATATTATTAGAATAATCCCGAATCATAAAGATTTTGTTCACTTTTACGATACATTTATGAAACATTCGTATGTTACGTTATACAAGTCCTTTTTTGAATCATTTTCATTCTGTCAAAAAGCCCTAGTCCCCTCTAGGGCTTTTTACGTTCAAATAAAGAGGTATACCGTATTCCTCAATGCATAAAATTACTTAACATGGTAAAATAGTATTGGATTAGTCATCCAATACATATTATTAAAATTAAAGTGGTTCAAGTCGGAGGAAGGCACCTTAGGGTGTCTTTTTTAATACCTTTCGACAGAATATGACAAATTAACAAGATATAATTTGCTATCATCATCTTATTATCAACATAAACTGTTATAAAAAGGAGATATACATGCTAGAATTTAAAGGGCAACTAAGTACACTAGTAGTCACACCAACTAAAATTACTATTAAATACTCTCGTTTAATCGGTAAGGGATCTAAAGAAATCCAAATCAAAAGTCTTACGGGTATACAATTCAAACCACCAGGCTTCCTTTCACATGGTTATATCCAATTCGTTTTCCCTGGGAGCTCTGAAGTAAAAAATAGATCCACCTCTGACTTGGCAAAAGATGAAAATACTGTCATGTTTAATAAACACGAATATAACAATTTCTTAAAAGCAAAAGAGTTAATAGAAGGGTATATGAACGAACAAGAAAAAAATACTTTCGCTTCTAATGACCATCCTTCTACAACAACGCCTGTAAATAACTATTCGGTCGCTGACGAAATCACTAAACTAGCTGCATTGAAAGATCAAGGAATTCTAACAGAAGAAGAGTTTACAGCAAAAAAGAAACAACTATTAGGAATATAATAAGGGGGCATCCGCTCTCTTTTTTTATTCCTATTCGACACAATATAACAATATACAGATGTTTATTTTGATAAGATTGTCCAGAAATATTACATTTTATATATCTTGGAGGAATTAAATTATGAGCAAAAAATTATTAATGGCTTTAGCATGCAGCGTGTTACTTATGGGATTGGCTGCTTGTGGTTCAAATGATAAAGCAAGTACATCAGAAGAACCAAAACAAGAAACTAAAAAAGAAGATGAACAAAAGAAGTTAGATGAGCAAAAACAGGAAGAGGAACAAAAGAAAATAGAAGAACAGAAAAAAGCCGAAGAGCAAAAACGATTAGATGAACAGAAAAAGGCTGAAGAGCAAAAGCGATTAGATGAACAACGCAAACAAGAAGAGGCTCAAAGACAACAGGAAGAACAAAAGAAACAACAAGAAGCAGCTCGAGCAAAAGAACAGGAGCAACAAAAAGCTGCAGCTAATACAGCACCTCAGCAACAAGCTGCACCTAAACAAGAGAAAGTTCACTTTGCAAACTGTACAGATGCAAATAATGCCGGTTACTATGATATAACTCCAGATAGCCCAGCTTATGCTTCGCATTTAGATCGTGATGGTGATGGCGTAGCTTGTGAACGAAATAAAGGACATAAAAAATCTAGTAAAAAACATTAAATTTATGACTAAGCACCCTTGTGAGTGCTTTTTTATTTCTCAATAACCAAAACTACTTAACGTGGTAAAATAATAATTGGATTGGCATCCGATACCATATTACAATACGATGGTTCAAATCGCAGGAAGGCACCTTAGGGTGTCTTTTTTATTTGTTATTGTTTCAATTATAAAGTGCTTAAATTCAAAAAAAGACATCAAATAAAACTTAATATAATAATCCTAATAAATCGATAATATCAATAACTTTCTTATCTTCTATTCTACAATAAAGCCTTGTACCCTTGCGCTCGCTAATTACAATATTACCTATAGTTAGTTTGCGTAAGTGTTGTAAAATCATAGGTTCCGAAATATGCGTCGCAGCACTCAACTGAGAAACTGTTAAAGTCCCACTTACAACCAATTCACGTACAATTAATAAACGACTTAAACTACCTAATAACTCTAAGATTTCAGCACCATTTACATAATAATTAGAATCCATGTTGAAATCGCCAGACATACTATTCATCTCCCTAATATCAATACGAATATTGAGTATTTTAACATAAAAACGAAAATTAACCTCCTAATATTTTCTATGAAAATGTAAAAATTTCAAGTTTGGGTGATTTAAGTGAGAGGAAGGCACCTTAGGTTGTCATTTCTTTTATGTAATAATGCATAGTACATTAAATTTAATAGATATTATGATATACTCTAAAGGTGTGATACCTAATTTCTATAAATTGGAAAAATAAACCTTATCTACCCAATTGTGGGGGACGCCTTATGGCGTCTTTTTTTTAGGACCTGCTCAATTCAGGCGTAAAAACATAAGGTAAAGTGAACCCGTTAAAATACATGAGTGACCTTGAATTTCCCCTCCTACTCAAAGGAGAGATTAAAATGGGATTTGGTGGTAGTTGCGGTAGTTGTGGCGGCGGAGGTTTCGCTGGAGGCTTTGCTTTATTAGTTGTATTGTTTATTTTATTAATCATCGTTGGAGCTTCTTGCTTCTGCTAAAAAAACTATTAGAAAAGGCACCCTTATCTGGGTGCCTTTTCTTTATGTATATTATTTATTATCCGATTCATCAGTTTTATTATAAACACATTTGGCTTCTCCAAAAAGACCACCTGTGTCCCATTCTCCACCATAATACGCATACTTCCCAGGTGAACCATTGTCTCGTATACTTGGATATGATTTTAGTTTATATTCATAAATCGAAACCATAAAAATATAAATATATCCCCCCGATTAAAAGTGCCGCAGCAACGATTAATATTATTACTCCATCCGGACTATTAACAATTTCCTTTATATGATTTTTTGCTATTTGCTTAGTTTCTCCACTTGAAAAGAGATACACAATAGAATTGAAAATTAGTAAGAAAAATGCCGTAATTACTTCTAACATGGCTTATGTGCCTCCCTAATATATGTGCGCTATTAATTAACCAATAATTGCCTTATACATTATATCAGCTAGGGGACATGGAAGTATAACAAATTATTTATATAACTTATTTTATTAATCGGCACGGCATTAATACAGGATAGTCCAAGTCGGAGGAAGGCGCTTTATGTGTCTTTTCTTTATAAAAAAAGACGCATAAAGCGCCTGAATCATACTATAATCAATCCATTTGTTGTCTTGCTTCTTTACCTAATAATTCATGAGAAAAAATTACCCATCGCCCATTAGGTAATTTAAAGATAGTATCATCACCGTTATCTACCATATAACCCATTACAGTTTGACCATCTTCTAAATCTTCTGCTGAAACTTCCCCCATCTCTAATAATGTCTCAATAATCGCTTCTTTATCTTGTTCATCAATGAAACGATGCTTAAAAATCTCCTCATCACTTTTAAATAAAATCATTTCTTCCCAATCTACTAAGTTAGGTGTACATTCAAAATTATTCCTAATTTCTTCAATATCATCTTTTGTAAAACCTAAATCCATAATTTCAAGCTCCATTAACATAGTTGATCCCCTCTTCTATTAATTTATATAATACTAGGATAACACCTTCATATTATCTTTTGTTGACGTATAAATAAACATACCTAAATAAATTTCACGTACTATATCTGATTGATAAAACCAAATTTCGCAATAAGGCCTATTCTAATCACCCATCCTCTTTTCCTCTAGCTAAATAAGTAGTAATTCCTTTATTTATTCCTCTATCTTAGTACGTCATTTCCCTAGGACTTATACAATCTCATATTCTTCATCTTTTCTTCATAATTAGCCTTGACAGAAGGTCTTGAGGGTTTTTATCATGTGGGAACGATTATGGAACACGGCTGGAAGGCAGATTTATCCCCTATTTTGAATAATCACAAAAAAAGTAATCAATCAAAATAGATGGATAAGCGTCTTTGTTTTCGCCATGCGGTCACTTATAAGGTATCCGTATGTATAGACCCTGTTCACTCAGCGATCTTCACCGCATACATCCTTTTTCTATGGCTTGTCCTTGTAATATCGTCCCTACACGACAAACTGAATGTACTCCCTAGCACCGTAATGCTAACGATAACCACCCGAACCTTTCAGAGAATCGTCTCTGGGCAAGTTCTCGCCCTCCCTCACCAGAAGAACAGGATTCCAATGAGGGGTGCTGTTTTTGTAGGCGTATACTTTGTACCCCCTGCACGACTAACAGCTAGCCACGCCGTAACACGTTCCCTCTATATAGAAGCACGGAATCACGGCTTATCAGTTTTTATTTACGTGGTATCAGGCAATTCCACGCGAACAAAAACAAAAAGGCATCTCCAATTCCTAAATGACCTGTACATCACAAGACTTCTAGGTTTAGAGATGCCCGGTATATATCTTTTGGACTACAAAATAATCAAAACTAGTATTTACTAGTTGATATTTATCCAAACAATAGATAAAATGGGTATATCAAAGAAGCCTCGTGAAAAGGCATAGTTGTTTAAGGTTAGTGATGGTACACTACTTAAACGTAAACACTGTGGGTTAATACAGTTCATTCTAGCCAAGTGGTGGTACACTAGCTAGAAGAGTCATTCCCGCTATAGGTTGGTAGCCGATAGCATATGGGAGTGGCTTTTTGTTTTTTGTTCATATTCAATTGTAGTTATATTCGTTCTATCGATCTTCATTTATTTAAAATATCAAAATATGTTTTGTTTTGTAGAAAAAGCTTGTTGTGTATTAACTTACAGCAAGTTTTTTTGTTTGTAAATACAGAATTGACAACTCAAAACTACGCATAAGTAGAAAAGTGGAACTACGAAAAAGTGTAAAAGTATACTTTTCTACCTGAGTTTCAAATTTGGTATACTCTTTCTAACTTACGCATAAGTAGAAATGTATACTTTGGCACTCATATTTACAAGCATTCTCTCCTCGAAAAGTGCAATTAACCCTTAAATACCAGCGTACAGAGAAAAACATTCAAAACTACGTTTAAGTAGAAATGTATACTTTTCTACTTGTGAAATTACGATTTACATAAACTACGTTTAAGTAGAAAAGTAGAAAAGTATACTAAAAAATCTTACGCTTAAGTATACTTTTCTACTCTTTCGATAAATCCGTTTGAAAAACATAAACTTTTCTGCGGTATACTGTTGCGAATATTGTATGTAGATGTTACATTTTACTCAAAGGTATACTTATTCGGAGTTTTATAGAGGAGTGTCGAAAATGACTAGACAAGCAACTACATACGTAATCGGTAACTTTAAAGGCGGAGTTGGAAAAACAAAAACAGCTACAATGTTGGCTTATGAAGCAGCTACAGTATTTAATGAGAAATGTCTTTTAGTGGATATGGACCCTCAGGGTAATGCTACAAGAGTCCTTGCTAAAACAGGTGACATTGAACAAATAGACAAGTCTATTACGGATGCATTTCTAAATCAAAATTTAGAGAATGAGATTATCCCAGTAATGGAGAATTTGGACATTGTTCCATCTAACACTTCATTTAGAAAACTATCAAAAATCTTATTTGATATGTTCCCTGAAGATGAACTTGCCCAGATTACAAATTTAAAAAAATTACTAGAACCATTAAAAGATAAATATGATCGCATATACATAGATGTACCACCAACAATCAGTGACTACTCAGATAACGCTATGATAGCAGCAGATTATTGTATCATCGTTCTACAGACACAAGAATTATCTTTAGAAGGTGCTCAAACATACATCGCTTATATGCAGTTCTTAGCAGAAACATATGATGCAGACCTACAAGTTTTAGGTATTATCCCAATGATGTTACATCAAGGTAAACGAGTGGATAATAAAGTATTACAACAAGCTCAGGAAATGTATGGCGGAAACGTTCTAGATACAATCGTTAGATACCAAGAGCGTCTAAAAGTGTACGATATTGAAGGAATTCATAAAAATGTTAACGTTAACGGCAATATTGATATGTGGGATGAAAAAGCTCATCAACTATTCATCGATGTTCTTAGCGAACTTAATGAGCATGAAAACTATTTTGCTACTATTAATGCTTAAGGAGGAGGTTCATAATGTCTAAAGCACCATTTCAACCTATAGTCACAAAACCTGGAAACACTTTAAATGACAAAGGTGTACAGATAAAAGGAACTAACGATTTTGGCCGTAATAGTGAGCCCCTTAAGAAGCAAGTTATTAAACCTATCATCAATAAAGCAAAAGTAACTGCTCCTGAGAAGCCAGATCAACGTTTAGTTCCATCTAAAACTGCTAAAATTTCACCAGCTGTTTTATTAAAGCTAAATACTCTTAAACCATTTATAAAAGAACAAGAAAGTATGGATAAGGCATCGATTAACAGCATCATCGATATGCTTCTTGAAAGCTATGTAAATACCAAGCTAACAACGCGTCAATCTGAAGGTTATAAAGGGATGTACAAGCACCTTTATGAAATGTTAGAGAAGAAATAACAAAAAAGTTTTAAATAGGAGTGGTACCTGTGGAAAATAAGAATAATTCATTTGTAGTAACAGTTACGCCTATTACTGACAACTCAGATTTAAATACTAACTCAGAAAAGAAAATACAGGCGCCTGAGAAAAAGAAATTTACAAACCAACAAGGAAGTATTAAAATTCCTAGCCAATCCAAAGAAGAACTTGAAGCACTAATGAAAATCACCAACACGAAATTTGCTCACGAAATAATTGATCTACTTATAAATCATTATGTAGAAAATGAATTAACTGCAGAACAGAAAATGAAATTTAAATTACTGACTGAAATATAAAAAAGAAGTATCCCTGTTTCTAATTAGGGGTACTTCTTTTTTTCATTATCGGGTACTGACCGCAAAATGCAGAAAGTGAGTAACACCTAAAATAAATATATAGTTTATCGCAAATATTTATTTTAGGTATCCCTAAATTTTGAAATGGATAATTAAAATTCATAATCCATTAAATATGCTCCTGTATTTACCAATCGTTCAGGTATTGTATAAATATTAGTTGCAATTGCCCCAACAATTATAGCCATACCCCAAACAAACACTTTTTGTACTAAACTTGCATCTGAAAAAGTAAATATAATTGCCAAAAGAAATAAAAATCCAGTAATAATATTCACTAAAAATCCCGAAATTGTTGCAAGTAATATTAAACCTTGTCCCAAAATTATTAATAAAAGACCAACAATCTTAAATATAATTTTTATTATTGCTTGAATAATAACCATATATAATTCTCCCCTCCTTCTCCCTTTTTTTGGTATCATTTTGTATAATATTAACATAAATAAGAACTTAATAGTGAGATTATTCTTACTATTAAGTTCTCAAAAATGGAGGTTTTTAAGATTATTGAAGATGCTAAGATTCATCTGAAATTTTTATAAATTTCTTAGCGAATAAAATCCGCATTTTGTTGTCAGTGCCTCATTATGTAACTAAAGATATATATATCTTTCATCAAAGTAGAAAAGTAGAAATGTATACATTTCTACTTATGCGTAGTTTATTACAAACCCTTACCAAAACTTCCACCACGGCTTTTTCTTCTCTTTCGCAGCCGCAACCTCATCCCGAAATTCCTGCATTAATCTCTTAGATTCCTGCATCTCACGTAGTGTTTTCATAAGCGTCTCGTCTCGTGCTTCTAATCGCTTTTCCACGCGTTCATTATGCGATTCTATACTCACTTTGATTTCCTCGTTGTTTTGCATCGCTTGCTCACTCAATCGCTTCTCCATTGATGCTATACTCTGATTCATTTCTTGTGCCATAACGCTGTACTGTTGTTGGAGTTGCTGTTGAATATGGAATGGGATTAGATCCGTTTCTTGGGCTTCCTCTGTCTCCGTATTTGGATTAGCAATTTCTAATCGCTGCGCAATCATCTTCGCTGCCTTTTCCAGCGTCATACCGTCATGCTTGCTGAGTTCAATTAACTTATCAATCACCATAACGTCATGCTCTGTGTATTGGCGTCTGCCTCGATTATCTTTCTTTACAGCAAATCCCTCACGCAATAATACTTCCATGTACTTTCTAAGGGTGCTATCACTTATTCCAAGTCGTTTGTATACTTCACTAGCAGAATAAACAATTTCGTCCGTCATAGCGTCACAACACCTCCTAGTGAGAGTATTCAATGAGGTTATATAAATTCCTGCAAAGAAAAAAGCCCCTACTAGGGCTTCCTATTCTATATTAAGATTCTTAGTCACATTATATATATTTCCTGTTATTTAATTGAATAAGAATTCACTTTTCCATTCAGGCTTCCTTCTATGCGCTTCATTACAATCAAAAAGGCACTCTTTCATTATTTTTGCATCTGTCGGTAATCTTTTTTCTAGCTTTGACCATCCGTTAAAAATCATTTTGTTTGGCAAAGGGAACACAAATCCTGTAATACAATCCCAAAAGGCATCCCAATTTTCCCCGTAAAAATCAGGAAACTCAAGCTTCTCTTTAAGAAGTAAATGCAATTCTTTTGCACTATAAATGTTGCTTACATCTATGACCATAATTGATTCACGTTCATTACTCAATTTATACACCCCATTAACATATTAGGCTTATATTTCATCACTATTTTACAATATATCACTTATTCCTAATCGCTTGTATACTTCACTAGCAGAATAAACAATTTCGTCCGTCATAACGTCACGACACTTCCTAGTGAGGGTATTCCATGATGGGTATGGAATTCCTGCAAAGAAAAAAGACCTCTATGGGCCTTTTTAAGTCACTTATATATAATCTTTTTCGACTTTCTTCAGCCAATAAGCAGAAGCTAAATTTAATAAAAATGCTATGAATGCCGTTATACTTGTTGCAATAAAAATGGATTCAAGGGTTGATAAATTATTATAATCAAGCAATAGTAATAAGAATCCTAATACAAAAAAAGTTGATATGTTACTAAAAAAGACTTTTTTCACTTTAGTCACCTCCTTATCGGTACCTATAGTATACTTATCCGTTTGCTACTACCTTAATAATATCTTATATAGCTTTAGCAATTTCAACAAGTAATCTCATAAACAACGGTATCATTTGAACAACAATATAACCAATTCCCGCTCTTGAAATAAGGGAGAATCCCCGTTCCTGGCTGCCGACCATAATGAACAAACCACCGCATAACGCTACAACGGATGCAATAGGATAGGACACTGCTTTAATCAAAAAGATAACTGGCTCAAATGCATTTACAATCCTGTTATACAGTTGGGCATCTATATAATTCTTTATTGTTCCGTCATTTGATTGAACATCCTTGAATACTTCATTCACATCCGGTTCCGAACCTGACGCGAAAACATGAGGAATATCTATAATTTGGCTGAATATAATAGCACTACCGATCACAATACTAATACGTGCCGCCACGGGTGCGTATTTTTTTGCTTTCTTTTTAAACAAGCTCCACTTTTTCTTTGCTCCATAGTTACCATCCATAAAATCTTTGATGCTCATCGTCTCAGTTGCCATATGGACCATCCCCTTAGTTTTAATGGAAATCAGTAACCGTAAAGATATTACAATCTAATCCCTCGCAAAGCTTCTGGAGTTGCTTTCTTCTATATTCCGTAGTGGTGTACCAAATAAATTTAGGTGCCTTCTCAAATACATTGCATTCCATCAACTTTCTGTACTTCTGCATTTTCACACGGTTCGCACTCATCTTTTGCTCATGATCTACCTCAACAATGTGATAACGGCCATTATCTGAGAATAGTGCATCTGCAATTATAGAAACGATACCTTTCACATTCAGCTTCACTTCTTGCTTCCATGTTTTCGGGCATTCATAAGCGATGTAGATGTCATTTCTCATGATGTAGTGACGGAACTGATTAGAACGCTTAAGGACCTTCTTACTGCCGATACGTTCACGTCCTTCTTTGTTTAAATAATAAACTTTTTCCATATCTCTGAAGCTAGATACATATTCTTCTAAACCCTTCATTACACGAGAAGCATTTCTGTCACCACCAAGATCATGAAGTACCTGGATTTGCTTTCTACTAAGAAAGCCGAGTTTCTTCAAGCTCAAGAGTATACTTTCCGTTCTTGCTTCCTTCATGGCTAGTTTTTGCATCTTCATGCTCCTTCCTCGCTCTAATGTTGATATGAGGCTTTATGATGTTATCAATCTGCTTATTATCGATATAAACAGTCTGTAAGACCTTCTTCTCGTTCGTTTGATATATAGCCCTTCCTTTTATGTTGGGAAGACTTTCTGCACCACTCTCATCAAGCACAGCACGGCTCCCTGCTTCTGTCTGTAATCTAAAGCAAACGCGGACACCAATGTTTTGTCGCAACTGCGATGGCAGTGCTTCATTGGTTGGGTACTGCGTCGCATATAACAGGCGGAATCCCGCTGCCCTGCCACGACGACCTATATCAACGATTATGTCTTTGCACTCCTGATATGGCGTCATGTCGGCTGCTTCATCTACAACTACAAAGTACCTTGTTGGGTCACCAGCTTCTTTTATATCTTCGTATCCTTTTTCTAGTAAGTATTCGTTTCTATCATTCAGTTTAGTTTGCAAATCCCTTAGAGTCTCCAGGGCTTCCTCTGGATTCTTCGCAATTGATTCGACTTGAGTTAGGAATCGATATCGGTTAAAAGATAGACCACCCTTCAAATCAATAAGAAATAGTTTTGTGTTCTCTGGTTGATTGCGTACCAGTGATGTAATAATGAGCTTTAATACATTTGATTTTCCCATGTCCGTCATACCGGCCGAGATCATATGAGAAATTGCATCGAAATCATGTTTTACTAATCCGTCCCTTGTATAGCCAATAGGAACCTCCCAACCTCTACACTGCTTCATCATGTCTTCTTCAAACTTCACAAAGTCAGGTATTCCCTTCTCGTAAACTCGTATTTTCAGCAAACCATCGTAAGACAGCTCAATTTCCTTTCTAATGAGTTTTTTCTTGTTTATGATGTTTTGTATTTGTTTTAAGATATCTTTTCGCAAGCGAAGAGATTTGAAGTCTTGTAGTTTGAAATCATAAACTTTGCTCTTATGGTTTAACCCATCCTCTAAATGTTGTATCTTTTGTTCGAAGTCGGAGAAGCTAAGTCCAAGGGGAATCCTATATGCATATTCCACACCCCAGTCATTTCTCGTCTTGCGAAGCAGCTGTATGGTCCTGGTATCTTTCCCTTCTTTCACTTTCAAACCACAGTTAGCGCAAATACGTTGTATTTTAGAAGCATCGTTAGTTGCTCCTTTTTGATGCATTTTCGCGAAAAGAATTACACTACCAACTGCTGCAGAACTTACTAACTCAAATATCAAAGTCAAACACCACCTCTTTTTGTGTATTCTGCAAGAATAGTCCCTGAAGATTAGAAGAGATAAAAACAACTATGAATCGTTGAAAATAGTAATCTTTCGATGTCTGAATCATTATTCTGTGAGCGAATTCTATTCGGAATAGCTGAAACGAAGTTTTGAAAGGCTATCAATTTGGAACGGTAAATCGTAATTTGTTTGGTATGGTAAAAGGTATTTCATACTGCTTGCTTAACATTCCTATTTTCTGGAGGTTTTAAAAATAAAATTTTTGGACATTCTTGTACTAATGGATTAAATACAGGAGTGATCAAAATGAATTGGCTCAATTTAGGTAAAGGAAGACGGTCTAAATTAGCTCGTTTTCTAGATAAAAACGGGGTTACTCAGCAAGAGTTAGCTGAACGAAGTGGTGTAAGTAAATCTACAATAAGTCGGGTATGTCAAGGCGATGCATTTGCACCAACAATGAAGAACGCACAAAAGATTGTAAGGGCCTTAAAGAGGATTACAAATAAAGATGATATTCACTATGATGATTTTTGGATGTAGCTTCGTAAAAAAACGAGGCTATTTTTATTTTTTGATAAAAATACAGAACAAGAATTGGGCAGTCAAGGTGAAATGTTTACGGTTTTGGTGCAAAAAAAGAATAAAATACATATATTCCCAACGGAATTGTATCTTATACTGCAAGTTCAAACAATTGATGGATGAATTCTTTCTGTTTTTGGACAGACTGATCCCATAAATCAACCTGTTCTTTTTTAATCATATGCATGGCTTCTACTCCAGAAAGAATGGTTGTAGCTGTGTCAAAAGATTTGAACCCTAGCATAGAACGGACTCGCTTTTTTATAAAGCGATGATCTTGCTCTACTATGTTATTCAAGTACTTTTGCTGTCTAAGTTGCATACCGTCAGGTATGATTTTCTCTTTTTTCAACTGTTCAATTGCTATAGGATAAGCCGGATTCTTATCGACTGTTATGACACGAGGCTGCGAAACATGAAAAGACCGCAAAGCTTTCTTGAAAAAGCGATTTGCAGCCTGTTTGTCTCTTGTTTTGCTTAGGAAAAAATCGATTGTGGTTCCTTTCGAATCAACGGCACGGTACAGATACATCCATTGCCCTTTAACTTTGATATATGTTTCATCGACTCTCCAAGAGTCATTGGTCTGCTTGAGGTGACGACGAATTCGTTTGTCCAATTCAGGACCATACTGATGAACCCAGCGCATAATCGTTGTATGAGAAATGGATAAGCCCCGTTCCTCCATCAAATCACGAAAGCTGAGATTATACCGTAGGTACCATCTCACTGTAAGAAGGATAATCTCAGGCTGGTAATGCTTCTATTTGAATACATTTTCCTTTTCCATACTGATCGCACACCTTTTGTAGAGTAATAGTATCAGTATATCCAATATTTATAGATTCGTTGCAATGGTCCTGAAGTTTTTGCACCAGAACCAAACCTCTCATAACACATGCACAACTGGAAAAAAATGAGTAAAGATCTATACAGAATATCATTCGATTCATGCACTTTGAGTAATCAAACATCATTTTATTCTCAAAAGAAGAATATTTGTTCTTACTATAAACCTTTTATTTTGCGTTATTTAACTATTTTTTTACATTAATTTGGTACGTGAAATTTCAAGTGTGAATTTGAAATAGAGTCACAATGCTTTGAATAAAGTTGCGACGTTTAGAACAAAGATAAGATGTTTTATCTCTTCAATCAAAGAATTCTAAATGGGGTTTGATCTGATTTTTTTATAAAACTGAAAGTTCATTTAAAAAGAAAAGGATTCAAATAGATATTTTATCAAGGAGAAATAAAATGCTGAAGAAAAAAACGTTTGAAGAAGTCCAACAAGCATTTGATGCAAGAGGTTATAGCTTATTAGAAACTGAATATAGGGGGCAACTGTTTAAAATGAAGTTTGTCTGTCCCGATCACACTGACAAGGATACTGAAATTACATATAAACAACTTGCTAGAGTGAGGGCTGTAAGTATTGTGGTATAGAAAAGGCAGCAAAAGCAGTATCCAGAAGAAAATACTCTATCGAAGATGTCAAGAAAGCATTGATACGAAATGGTTGTGAGCTTTTAGATGTGGGAAAGGCTTATCGCAACGCCAAACCGCCAATTCACTACAGATGTAAGTGCGGGAAAGTATGTAAAACAAGTTTTCAAAACTATAAAAGAGGCTCTGGATTATGTAAAAGCTGCACTGGAAAACAAAAGCCTTTAAAATGGACTTACGAAGAAATTAGTGAAGAGTTTGAAAAAGAAGGATGCATCCTCCTGTCCAAAGAAATTCACACTTGTAAAAAACTATTTTATATATGTTCTTGTGGTAATAAGGGAGAAGTCACCCTTCCGAACTTTAGAAGTGGGAACAGATGTAAGGAATGTGCTATTAAACGATTGAGAAATAATTACGAGGATGTCAAGAGGGTGTTTAAAGAATATGGTTGTACATTACTAACAACAGAGTATAAAAGCTCAACATTTCAGAAATTAAATTACATCTGTTCTTGCGGAAATCATCATTCTATAAGATTTCTATCATTCCAGAGAGGTGAAAGATGTCCTCAATGTTCATCTATTTCTAAAGGCGAAAAGGCAATACTGCATTTTCTTGAAATGAACAGTATTCTGCACAAGTACCAATTTATTATGAAAGAGTGTAAGAATATTAATCCTTTACCATTTGACTTCGTTGTTTTTGATGGGACAAACTCAATTAAGTGTCTTATCGAATTTGATGGAAAGCAACATTTTACTCCAATAGAAAAGTGGGGAGGAGATGAATATTTTGAGAAAATAAAGAAGCATGACAAAATCAAAAATGAGTATTGTCATACTAACGGTATTCCTCTTTATAGGATTTCATACAAAGAACTGAGGAAGGTGAAGGCGATTCTTACAGAGATATTACTAAAAAATAATGACAAATGTATTACTAAATATCTGGCAAAAGTAGACAGTTTAACAGATTGAAGAAAAAGATTTGAGCATGCTTTTTCAATATCAAAACCAATTAATTTTGTGAATGAATACACTTAAACAAACGGGAGCTATAGTGAGATAAGAGCGTATAAAAATTCCATCTAACTCTAAAACTTAGAATCTATTTTGATCAAACTTTATTTTAATCTAACATTTAAATATTCATATCCCTCTCTTGTAATCAACTAAAACACTTTTAAAATCTCTATCTATCGTTTCAATATTACATTCATAAGATGTGGCTAATTCCTCGTTTGTTTTATGGTCTTGCATACTGTAATTAATGACAGCTTTCAAGTCCTTGGCTTTTTGTATTTTTACAATAGACATTGTAATCAATCCTTAATTAATAAATTTCATATTCATCTAATATATCTTTCAGTCCAAACCAATCATCATCTGAAAAAACATTATCGAGTTTGGATAACTTAAATTTCACTTTCTGTGCAAAAATAAAAATGCTATCGGCCAATTTTATTAATTGATTATCATCTAACTTATATAGCGTATCACCATATAAATATTGCCATACATATTCTGTTACTTCTTTATCTTGTTCAGGCGAGTTTTCTATACATTCTATAATATAAACAAAATCTTCTTTTATCTTCTCATACACTTCTTCTAATAGTAATTTCTTTGGTATATCCATTTGATTTTCCGTTAGTGATTTAATTAATTTTTCCTTTTGCTTTTTACTCAAGCTATCGCTATTAAACTTGGTTTTTAAATCAAGTAATCGGTCATATTCTGTATTCATAATATTTAT
>NZ_JBHWYR010000036.1:0-53130 GCF_042728695.1 Bacillus sp. NPDC060175 | reverse complement strand
CTATATGGAATTTTTATGAATATTACTGTAAGAAAATAATTTTTTTAAAATTTTTAATAATAATACTTTACAAATTTTAAAAAATTAGTAGAATAAGAAGTAGTAAGAATCGTCTGATAAGTATATAAAGAAAAAGAGAATTATCAGAAAATTCTTAAATAGATATCGTTTAGAATTAGGGAGGGTACAGAAAATGAAAAAGAAAAAAATGAAAAAACTAACAGCAGTTGTAGTACCGGTTTTAGCAATGAGCATGGCACTAACAGCATGTTCTACATCAGGCGGAGATAAAAAGACAAGCACAAACTCAAGTGGAGATAGCAAGTCAGAGGGAAAATTAGCGGCAAAACAAGTGTTAAATCGAACAGAAACAAATGAAATTCCAACGATGGATACTTCGAAAAATACGGATACACTTGGTTCGCAAATTTTAGGAAATACAATGGAAGGTTTGTATCGCCTAGATAAAGATAATAAGCCAACTCCAGCTGCCGCGGAATCTAGTACGAAAAGTGAAGATGGTAAAAAATATACATTTAAACTACGTAAAGATGCAAAATGGTCAAATGGTGATCCAGTAACTGCGAAAGATTTCGTATATGCATGGCAACGTCTATTAGATCCGAAAACAGCTGCTGAGTATGCGTTTATCGCATTCCCACTAAAAAATGCAGAAGCGGTTAATAAAGGAGAAAAACCTGTAACTGAATTAGGAGCGAAAGCGTTGGATGATTATACGCTTGAAGTTGAATTAGAGCAAGCGGTACCGTACTTCTTAAACTTAGTAGCATTTCCATCGTATTATCCACTAAATGAAAAATTTGTAAAAGAAAAAGGGGATAAATACGGTTTAGAATCTGATACAGTAGTTTATAATGGACCGTTCGTTCTTACTGACTGGAAACATGAGCAAGGTTGGAAGTTGAAGAAAAATGATCAATATTGGGATAAAAAGACTGTAAAATTAGATGAAATTAACTATAGCGTTGTAAAAGAGCAAGCAACTCGTGTGAATTTATATGATAGCGGTCAAGTTGACTTTGCTTTATTAAATGGTGAGTTTGTCGATAAATATAGAAATAAGAAAGATGAGTTTGGAACATATTCACAAGTGAGTACGTATTTCATCCGTCTGAATCAAAAACGTGGTGGACAAGATACACCGTTAAAGAGCAAAAAATTACGTGAAGCAATTGCGTTATCAATTGATAAAAAGAATTTAGCAACTGTTATTTTAAATGATGGCTCACAACCTGCTGATTTCTTAGTACCAAAAGGTTTAGCAACTGGACCAGACGGTAAAGACTTCCAAGAGACATTTAAAAATGGTCTGAAACAAGACTCCAAAAAGGCAGCTGCAGCATGGGAAGAAGCGAAAAAAGAGCTTGGCAAAGATCAAGTTACGATTGAATTTTTAAACTACGATACTGGTAATGCGAAAAAAGTTGGAGAATATATAAAAGATCAAATTGAGAAAAATTTAAAAGGTGTAACAGTAAATATTAAACTTCAGCCATTCAAGCAAAAACTAAAATTAGAAACTGAGCAAGAGTATGATATTTCGTTTGCTGGCTGGGGACCTGACTATGCAGATCCAATGACATTCTTAGATATGTTTGATTCTAAGCATTCTCATAACCAAATGAGCTTCTCTGATCCGAAATATGATGAAATGATCAAAAAAGCGGGCGGTGAATTAACGAATGAAGCGAAAAAACGTTGGGAAGAACTAGGAAAAGCAGAGAAATTATTACTTGAAGAGGATGTAGCGCTTGTACCTATATACCAACGTGGAGATGCTTACGTTTTACAACCAAATATAAAAGGCATTGTTCACCATAATATTAGTCCAGAGTATAGCTTTAAATGGGCTTATGTAACCGAGAAAGACGGGAAATAATAGAATTTAAAAAAGCATTCCAAAAGTAGCTAATCTACTTTTGGAATGCTTTTTTTAGTGTAATTAAATAGAGAAGAATAAGGGGTATAGTATGTAAATACAGTAGATGAGGGATAAATCATACTAAATTACGAAGAAAAAATCTGAATATTTAAAATAAAACTATTTACAAACGCGAAAAATAGAGTAGAATAATATTAGTTATAATTTTCTGAAAAGTAAACCCTTAGCAAGGGGTCTCTCAAGGGTTGGTATTGTACATATAATTGGGGAGGGTATAAAAATGAAGAGAAAAAAGATGAAAAAGTTAACAGCAGTTGTAGTACCAGTTTTAGCGATGAGCGTTGCATTGACAGCGTGCTCTGGGTCAGGTGGAGAGAAGAAAACGACTACTACATCTAATAGTGGGGAAGAAAAAAAATCTGATATTAAATATGCAGCGAAGCAAGTATTAAATCGTACGGAAAACCAAGAAATTCCGACGATGGACACTTCTAAATCCACTGATACGTTAGGGGCACAAATTTTAGGGAACACAATGGAAGGGTTATATCGTCTTGATAAAGATAATAAGCCTATTCCAGCTGCTGCAGAATCAAGTACGAAAAGCGAAGATGGTAAAAAATATACGTTTAAACTGCGTAAAGATGCGAAATGGTCAAATGGAGATCCTGTAACAGCGAAAGATTTCGTATACGGATGGCAGCGCTTACTTGATAAAAACACAGCTGCAGAATATGCGTTTATTGCTTATTATATAAAAAATGCCGAGGCAATTAATAAAGGTGAAAAACCTGGAACTGAATTAGGAGCGAAGGCGGTAGATGATTACACGCTAGAAGTAGAATTAGAAAAACCGGTACCGTACTTCTTAAATTTATTAGCATTCCCGTCATACTATCCATTAAATGAAAAGTTTGTAAAAGAAAAAGGAGATAAGTTTGGTTTAGAAGCAGATACAACGGTGTATAATGGGCCATTCGTTATGTCTTCATGGAAACATGAACAAGGATGGCAGTTGAAGAAAAATGATAAATATTGGGATAATAAGACTGTGAAATTAGAAGAAATTAATTATAGTGTAGTAAAAGAAGTTGCTACGAAAGTAAATTTATATGATACAGGATCAATTGATTTCACACTACTATCAGGAGAGTTTGTAGATAAATATAAATCGAATAAAGATGAATACGGTGAGTATGCAGAATCAAGTACATTCTTCTTACGTTTAAATCAAAAGCGTAACGGACAGGATACACCGTTAAAGAGTAAAAAACTTCGTGAAGCAATTGCATTATCAGTTGATAAAAAAGGTTTAGCAAATGTTATTTTAAATAATGGATCAAAAGCAACAGATCAATTGGTTCCAAAAGGGCTTGCGACAGGACCTGACGGTAAAGATTATCAAGATACGTTTAAAAATGGTCTGAAACAAGATACGAAAAAAGCAGCAGCTGCATGGGAAGAAGCGAAAAAGGAACTTGGAAAAGATCAAGTTACAATTGAATTACTAAGCTATGATGATGGAACTGCGAAAAAGATTGCTGATTATGTTAAAGATCAAATTGAGAAAAATTTAAAAGGTGTAACGATTAATACGAAAATTCAGCCGTTCAAACAAAAATTAAAATTAGAATCAGCGCAAGATTATGAAATCTCTTATGCAGGTTGGAGTCCAGACTATGCGGATCCGATGACATTTATTGATATGTTTGAATCGAAGAGCCCATATAACCAAATGAGTTATTCAAACCCGAAATACGATGAAATGGTACAAAAAGCAGGTAATGAATTACTGTCTGATCCGAAGAAACGTTGGGAAGCGTTAGGGAAAGCAGAAAAATTATTCCTTGAAGAAGATGCTGGATTAGTACCTTTATATCAAACAGGAAGATCATATGTAATGAAACCGAATGTAAAAGGAATTGTGAAACACAACATCAGTCCAGAATATAGCTTTAAGTGGGCGTATGTAACTGAGGATGGCGGAAAGAAATAATATGAAAGCATTTCAAAAGTGTTTAATATGCTTTTGAAATGCTTTTTTTTGTATGAATAGGAGAATAAGGCACATGGAAATTTTGAGGTTACTTTTAAAATTCTACTGTAGGAAATTAGAAAAGAGTTCAACAATTGGATAGATAAATGATAGCAGAGATTTCATATTGATGAGAAAAATATAGAATTTAGTAATAGAGAAGAATAAGAGGAGGTATGTTTACATATAGTAGATGGGGGATAATTCATATAATAGTAAAATAACAAGTTACTATCATAAAAAAATAAACTTTTAGAAAATTCTTAAAAATACTTTACAAAACTGAAAAAAATAGTAGAATATTAATTAATAAGAATTTTCTGATAAATAAAGTTGGTAGAAATCTCTAAAAGTTAGTAGCGTACATATAATTGGGGAGGGTACAAGAATGAAGAAAAAGATGAAAAAGTTCACGGCGGTTGTAGCGCCAGTATTAGCAATGAGCATGGCGTTAACAGCATGTTCAGGATCTGGTGGGGAGAAGAAGACGACTACTACAACGTCTAATAGTGGGGAAGGGAAAAACTCTGATATTAAATACGCAGCAAAGCAAGTATTAAATCGTACAGAAACGAATGAAATTCCGACGATGGATACTTCAAAAAATACAGATACATTAGGATCTCAAATTTTAGGGAACACGATGGAAGGATTATATCGTCTTGATAAGGATAATAAGCCAATCCCAGCTGTAGCAGAATCTAGTACAAAAAGCGAGGATGGTAAAAAATATACATTCAAATTACGTAAAGATGCAAAATGGTCAAACGGTGATCCTGTAACTGCGAAAGATTTCGTATTTGCATGGCAACGTCTAGTAGATCCACAAACAGCTGCTGAGTATGCATTTATTGCTTACTATCTTAAAAATGCAGAAGCAATTAATCAAGGGAAAGCAGAAGTTTCTACGTTAGGTGTAAAAGCAGTTGATGATTATACGCTTGAAGTTGAATTAGACAGACCGGTACCATATTTCTTGAACTTAATGGCATTTGCATCATACTATCCGTTAAATGAAAAGTTTGTAAAAGAACAAGGGAAGAAATACGGTTTAGAGTCCGATACAACAGTTTATAACGGTCCATTTGTGCTTACTGATTGGAAACATGAGCAAGGTTGGAAGTTGAAGAAAAATGATCATTATTGGGATAAAAAGACAGTGAAATTAGATGAAATTAATTATAGTGTGGTAAAAGAAGCAGCTACTAGGGTGAATTTATATGATACAGGCGCAATTGATTTTGCACTTTTATCTGGAGAATTCGTTGATAAGTATAGAAATAAAAAAGATGAGTTTGGAGCATATTCGGAAACAAGTACGTTTTACTTACGTCTAAATCAAAAACGTGGTGGGCAAGATACACCGTTAAAGAGCAAAAAATTACGTGAAGCAATTGCATTATCGGTTGATAAGAAGGGTTTAACTAATGTAATTTTAAATGATGGTTCAAAACCAGTTGATTACTTAGTAGCAAAAGGTTTAGCAAGTGGACCAGACGGTAAAGATTTCGCAGAAACATTCAAGAATGGTTTAAAACAAGATTCCAAAAAGGCAGCAGCAGCTTGGGAAGAAGCGAAAAAAGAACTTGGAAAAGATCAAGTGACAATTGAATTATTAAATTATGATACTGGTAATGCGAAAAAAGTTGGGGAGTACGTAAAAGATCAAATTGAAAAGAATTTAAAAGGTGTAACAGTAAATATTAAACTTCAACCATTTAAGCAAAAACTAAAATTAGAATCAGATCAAGATTATGATTTCTCATATGGTGGCTGGAATCCAGATTATGCGGATCCGATGACGTACCTTGATATGTTTGAAACAAAAAATTCTCAGAACCAAATGAGCTACTCAAATTCAAAATATGATGAAATTATTGATAAAAGTAAGACGGAATGGATGGCTGATGCAAAAAAACGCTGGGCAGAGTTAGGGAAGGCAGAGAAATTGTTACTTGAAGAAGATGTAGCGCTTGTACCTTTATATCAAAGTGCTAAGGCATATGTTATGCAACCAAATGTAAAGGGAATTGTGAAACATAATATTAGTCCGGAATATAGTTTCAAATGGGCGTATGTAGAAGAGAAATAATAAAAGAAAAAAGCATTTTCAAGTTGCGGTATTATAGCACTTGAAAATGCTTTTTTTTCTGTGCACTATTTTTTTATGGATGAATATATGTATTATAGAAAACTAAAAGGAGAATCTCATGAAACGAAACACATACATTGATTTTCTAGCTTATTACGGAATAGGGAGTGCTCATCCTGGTGGTTTTACATTAACAAAACAATTATTAGCGCAATTGCCACTTAGACATGGAGCTAGTGTCCTTGAGATAGGTTGCGGCACGGGGAAAACAGCGGCGTATATGACAAAAGAATTGGGTTATAAAGTGACAGCGGTTGAAAAGAATGAAATTATGATTCAAAAAGCGAAAGATAGATGGTTGTTTGATGGTTTAAATATACAATTGATTCAAGGAGATGTAGAAGGATTACCGTGTTTAAATGATTCATTTGAGCTTGTACTTGGAGAATCTATACTCGCTTTTACAAATAAAGAAAAGGTTATTTCGGAATGTTATCGTGTATTACAGGAGGATGGAAAGCTTGTTGTCATTGAAATGATTACCGAAAAACATATTGAGACGAAAGAGGAAGAAAAGATTGGACAGTTATATGGTATGAAAGAATTATTAACTGAGAATGAGTGGATTGATTTATTTAAAGCAGCAAATTTTAAAAGAATTACAATTGTGGGTGGCGGAACTATTGCAGAAACAGTTGCAGGACATATGGAAGAGCCAGAGTGGAATGTATCACCGTTTATTCCGGAAGAATTGTATGAGGCGTGGGTGCAACACGAACAAGTACTGCTTATGTATCAACATATTTTAGGGCATCGCATTTTTATATGTGAAAAATAGAGAAAAAGAGTTGGCTAAAGATAGTCAACTCTTTACTATGTTAGATGAAAAATAATGCAGCCAAAGTAATTCCAAAAATAAAGCCAAATCCGAGTTCAAATCCCCAGCCGCCACCAAAGCCACCGCCACCAAAGCCACCGCCACCAAAGCCACCGCCACCAAAGCCACCGCCGCCACAACCACCGCAACCACGACCGCTGCATCCACCGCCGCTAAATCCACCACTGAATCCACCACCACATCCAAATCCACAGTTATCACATCTGCTAAGACCGCCGCAAATATCACATCCGCCGTTTGAATATGCGCCATGGTATCCAAATCCTGTATCAAAAGATGAACGCTGCTGTACTGGCTCAATCCAAACAGAATCATTTGTCACGTCTATTATTTTTCCTAAATGGATATGACCATCACGATCTTCAATTCGAACAACTTTTCCGAAATAACGTTGGCATGTATTATAACATTTTTGTCTATGCATGTTCTTTCCTCCTTCCCCCATTACAGTAATACGATATGTAAGGGGGACAAGTGCGGCTTGTACGAATGACCTATCTATCATAATTGTTATAGGAAAGGGGAAATATACGAACAGGATACATAATGAGGAGGAAAGGAAATGAAATCTACAGACCAATTTCAGACGTATGAAGTTCCTTGGGAAGAATTTATAGAAGCATTGCGGGGGGAAATAAAGAAACAAGTAGGAGCAGATATTATTGATACGGTCGTATGTAATTTAAAAGATGGTTTTGAAGTGTATACATATGTGCAGGGTGATTTGGATTTCGAGTATACAGAAGCTCTTGAACGAAAATATGGGAGTGATGCGAAAATACCTAATTTGTTAACAGTTATGCTGGTAGCTAGCATTTATAATACGGGTGAAGAGAATATACGTTTACATGCAGATAATAAAGATAATCCAATTGTTGAGGTATATGTGAAGCAATGAAACACGCTGTGAAAGGCGTGTTTTTTATTTATATGATAAAATGTTAGAAAATTAAGAAAGAAGGTGAGTGAATTGAAAATTAATCATCTTAATTTAACAGTTACAGATGTAACAGCTGCTAGAGAATTTTTAGAAAAGTATTTTGGTTTAACTTGTGGTGGAACAACGGGAAATGGCTTCGCAGTTATGCGTGATAATGATGGGTTTATATTAACCTTAATGAAGGGAAAAGAAGTTCATTATCCAAAAACATTTCATGTAGGATTTCCACAAAAAAATGAAGAACAAGTTAATAAAATTAATCAAAGATTGAAGAAAGACGGATTTTCAGTCGAACCGCCTAAACATGCACATGCGTATACATTTTATGTTGAAGCACCTGGAGGATATACAATTGAAGTGATGTGCTAATTAATAATCAAACTTTTTGTTAAGAGTTTTCAGTTTTAAAAGTAGGAAAAGTCTGTTTTGAGGATGGAGCTTAAACAGGCTTTTTTACCTATATAATTGGATAGAAAATGCTAGAAGGAATATTACCAAGTTATATATCTATTTACATAATAAAGTTATGGTGCGTTCGTTGTCCTAAAATACAAGTCATATATCTTGTTTCCTCTCATAAATTTAAACATAGGAATTTGTCTACAAAGGTGGCGAAGCCTCATCATGAAAATTCGAATTTGTGCCACGTTCATGTTGTTTCTATTTATATGTTTACCTTTTTCAGCTTTTGCAAAAGGAGAGGAGGCAAAGGAAAGGGTCGTTTCACTTGTATATGATGATTCGGGCAGCATGAGAAATAACGATCGTTGGAAGTATGCCAATTACGCCTTGCAAAGTTTAGTTGCGCTATTAGATGAGAAAGATAAATTTTCTTACGTTCCAATGAGTAAGCCAAATGATCCGTTAAACATTTCGTTAACAAAGGATCAAAGGCAAACAGAAATTAATGGAATCGGCGCGTGGAAAACATATTTAAATACTCCATTTAGCGCAGTAGAAACGGCGATGCAATCTATAAAGAAGGAAGCAGATATAGATGGGAAACGTGAATTTTGGCTTATTGTATTAACTGACGGGGCATTTAATGATTTGGAGAAAGATAAGGTTGGCGGAAAAGAACAAATTACACAGAAGTTAGCACAGTTTAAGAAAGAAATGGATTCTAAAAAGATCTCTTTGCACCCAGTCTTAATCACGATGGAAGAGGATTTAGGGCAGCAAGAAAAAGAGCAGTTAAATACGTTTAAAGAAATTTGGAAAAAAGAAATGAATGGAGTTGTCATGCCGTCTAGCGGTGAGGATGGTATTGTACAAAGTGTGAATCAAGTAGCAGCATTAGTTGCAAATCGTGATCCATTTTCTTCTGTTGAATCGATTGTCAAAACGAAAATAGTAGGGAAAAAAGTAGAGATTACAACACCGTTTCCATTAAAGCGTATGACGCTTGTACGACAATCACCTTCTTTGTCTAATTATAAAGTTATGCAACTTTCCAAACCGTTACAATTGCAGTCTTCTTTTTCCATACATGCACCAGGAGAAGCTAAATTATTCGGAAATATAGTGCATGTAAGTACAGCGAATCAGGAAGTGATTAAGCCAGGGACATATACGATAGAAGTCGATCAGGACATTGAGAAAGAGGGATTACAAGTACTTGTTGAACCAGCGCTTAACTATACTGTTTCTACGTATGACAAAGATGATAAAGATAGAAAAAATGTTGAGAAAATGTATGAAGGTGTGACAGCTGTTATTGAAGCGAAACCTACTGAATTACCAATTCAAACTTCTTATTTCGAAGCAGAAGTAGAAATAGACGGAAAGCAGTATCCGATGAAGTGGGATGATAAAAGACATGTGTTTTATTACGAGACAAAGGTTGGTAAAGAGTTAGTACGCGGGAAAGTCCATATGAATATAAAGGGATTTTATAGACAGACGAAAGAATTCAAGATTGAACCAGCTGAAAAACCAAAATTAACACTTCAAGCTGTTACGAAAGATTATGAAGAAAAGGTAACAAATTTAGAAAATAGTAAACCGTTCATTTTACAACCACTATTAAATGGTGAACCGATGACAGAAGAGGCTGTAAAGAAGCTATTAAAATCTACTGGTGTCACATCGAATCAATCGATCAACTATGAATTAAAACAGCATGGTAGTCAAGTTTATGTTTATCCTCGACCTTATTACTCCGACACATTCAATTTTACAGATACCGGCACCGTAGAGGCTACCATCACGATCAATGATTCAAAATTACAAGAAGTAAAGGAAAAGATTGTACTGCACATTGAAAATGCGCCGTTTTTTGAGAAGTATGCGCTCGTTTTTAAATTTGTAATTCCTATTACTTTATTACTTTTAATAGTAGGAATTATTATTTTAGGATGGATTGTTCGTCCGAGATTTCATCGGAAAGCATTACTATATTACGAATGGGATCAAGAAGTAGCGAAAGATTGGCTTTATCAATCTGAACCAGAGTTACTTAAAAATAAATGGTGGAAGCACTATTTTGGCATTCCATTCCGAGCAGAAAGAAAGACTGTGCAATCTGTAACATTAATAGCGAAAAAAGGATCGAAATCTATATTTGTAGCGAAAGAATCGCAAGTAGTTGGGATGATTATTGATGGAATGTTTATTACAGAGGAAGAAGTGGGAATGGAGCATAAGACGTTGTATCCAAATGAACTTTTAGTAATTGATAGAGGATATGGTAAGGAGATTTACCGGTACGAATGTGAATAGTAGATAGGGTGTAAGAGGGGCGGAGGAGGCCCGGCTCTCTTTATTCTTCTTTTCAAACAAGCAAGAATAGGAAGGTGGTTCACATGACATTACAAGTTCCAACAATTTTAATTGGCTTAGGTGGAATCGGTAGTACTGTCACACATCAAATATATGAAAGATTATCTGAGGAGCGTCGTAAAAAGGTAGCGATGCATGTATTTGATACAGATGTGAATACATTGAGTAAATTTGATCATATTCGGAAGTTTAAGACGCAAACGAGCTCGAGTAAAACACCGAGAGAGTATATTGCGGGAGATCCAACGATTCCAGAGTGGTTCCCGATGGACCCGACTATACTTGATAAACCGTTAACGGAAGGAGCGGGACAGTTACGTGTCATTTCTCGTTTAGCGCTACGTGCTGCGATGAAAGAAGATAAACTCACATCGTTTTGGCAAGAAATCGAGAAGATTTTTCCAGTTACAAGTGATCAGACGGAATATGGTGTACGTGTCATTATTGTAACATCACTAGCTGGCGGAACAGGCTCAGGGATGTTTTTACAAATCGCATTATATTTGCGTGAAATGCTTCGGAAAAAATTGCAGCATCACAACATTTTAATTCGCGGTGCGTTTTTAATGCCCGATGTTTTAGTTAAGACGAGAACGGTTAGTGCGAAAGAGTTTGAAACTGTGCAAGCGAATGGTTATGCATCATTAAAAGAGTTGCACGCTATTACGCTCGGGTCGACTGGTGAATTATCAAAACGAGGCGGCGTAACGATTGAATTAGAATATCGTCCTGATCAAGTGGATGAAGATGGAAGAACAAATCATACGATAAAGCAGCATCATTTACCGTACAATTATTGTTTCTTATATGATTATGAAAATTTACATGGGCACCATTTGCACAATTTATCGGATTATATGGAGCAAATGGCAAATACGATTTATTTACAGTTATTCAGTCCAATGTCTGCAAATCATTTTGCGCAAGAAGATAATCAAATTCAGCAATTGGCAGAATCGAGTGGGAAAGGGAGATATTGCGGAGCAGGAACAGCGAAGCTCATTTATCCGTATGAGCACGTTTTGAAATACTGTGCTTTAAAATGGGCGGTGCAAGGTTTAGATGAATCTTGGCTTCATTTAGATCAACTGTTTCAAGAGAAGAAGCAAAGATATGATCAAGATGTAAAGCGCGGTATGCAGCGTGAAAAGCCAGAGCGCGGGAAAAGTTATTTAGAAGATTTAGAGCATCTTGCTACTCGTCCAGAGCAGGCCCATATTTTTTATAGACAAATGTTCAATGAGACGCGCGAAGGGGCAGAGGGCGGTAAGGTTGGTGTTGCGAAGTCTAAGTTGTTTTTAGAGGCTGTCGAAAGCTATGTACACCGTACAGTGCAAAAAGATGAAGAATTAAACCGCCTGCAGCATGAGTGTAAAATATCGGCTACGAAACTGAAAATGATGGAACAAATGAAAGGTGAAGTAGCGAGAGTTGATCATGCGGTTCGTTTATATGCTTATGCGATTCCGAGCCGTGTACATGAGCATGTGACTACACTTTTATATGACATGGTCGAATCAGACCGCTTTATACCGAGTGGATCAGAAGGACAGTCTTATCAATTAAATACATGGTTTTTAAAGAAAACGGATCCGGTTCATCCTGTCGCAGCACGTTTTATGCTGTATGAAATTCGTAAGCAGTTAGTAGAGAAGATGAATCGACTGCATGAAAATAATGAACAAAAGCGTAATTTAATTCAAAACTACGATAAGAAATTTAATGTGAGTAATATTGATGGAACGGTAACGGCTGTTCGCCGCGTTGAAATTGCTCAGCAACAAGGCTGGGTCGGGAAAATGTTTTATAATCAGCAACGTTTGTTCAAAAAAGAATTTGAAGATATCGTAACGCAATATGTCCACAAATTAAGTGAGTATCGTAAAGAAATGTTATTAGAACTCGTGTATCAATCGCTATACCAAGCAGTTGATAAAATGATCCAATATTGGGAAAGATTCTTTGATAATTTACACGAAACACGTGAAAATTTATTGTTTGAAATCCAAAAGCGAAGCAAGGAATTTGAGGGGAAAACGAACCCGACGAATGTATACGTATTAGCTGAAGAGAAATTGCAAGAAAAGATTTGGCAAGATATGCAGCAACATTTAAATTTAGGTGTATTACCGAAAGATATATCGTCCGAAATTTATATGAGCTTGTACGGGGAATATTGTCGTGATGCGAAAGCCGAAGAAATTCAGTCGAAAAAGGTGGAAGACTTCTATCGTGAACATATATTGAGTTATTGTTATGACGAACTTCAAGTGCGCTATCGTGACAAACTAGAGCTTAATATCGTTGAAGCATTGCGAAAAGAAGCAGATTTCAAGAAGCGTGATCGTGATGAATACGTTCGTGAAAAAATTGAAGATCTTTTCCATTTAGCAAGTCCGTTCGTTCCGAAAGTTTCTCATCATAGAGAATTACAATATTGGGGTGTACATCCATCTTTAAAACAAGAATTGCAAGAAGAGTTATTGCAAGAAATGTTTAAAGAAAAAGATACGGTAAACGAGGCGTTTTCACCATTTGAAGTGATTTGTTATCGTGCTCATTACGGATTATCGCTACAAGATTTTCCTAAGCTTTCATCTGGGCATATTGCAAATGGCTTTATGAACGATAAAGGTGACTACTTTCAATCGTATTATCGCCGCGTGAACAAATTAAATAGTAAAAAATCTAGTTTGACGCCGCATTTAGATAAATATTGGCACTTACCAGCCTTTATGCCAGACTTGAATGCAACGCAAACGAAGTTAGATTACGATAAATGTAATCGTGCTCTTCTATACGCGTATATGTATCGCTGGATTAGCTTAGTTGCTGTTGATGGACAATTCGTGTATCAATATAATGGTGTCGGCCGTAGCTTTTTAATCCAGTCGATGGGGAAAAATATTTCAAGCGAAAGTTATAAGTTGCACAGAGCATTGCTTCATAATCCGTTTATTTATGAAAACATCTTGTCCCGGTTTGAAGAAGAACAAGAAAAGGCAATGATACAAGGTGGGCATTTATATACACATGCATTTGTATTAGGGGCTCAAGATATTAGATGGCTTCGTAAAGAGCATGTCCATAATATTTTAGATATGATTTTAATGTATGATCGTGAAGCAAAATATGACCCGACGTTAGAAGAAACATCTGATGATTTGTTAAGGCTATTCCTTGATGAAATTGAGCTGTATTTCCAAAACTATTACGGAACAGGTGCAGATATGGTTGCAAAGAAAGAGAAAGAGATGTTTATGAAACAATTGTGGGATCGTTCGTATGCGAAAGGGTATGTGGATCCAAATAGTGCGCCTTATAAAAAATGGCAAAATGTATTACATGTTCCTGATGAAGAAGAAGTGCCAAAAACGAATGTATAATGAGTGAAAAGGGAATCCTTAAGAATGGCAATACAACTTTAGAAATGAGGGATTCCGATGCCGTTTTTAGGAAGTGTATATCAAATATTTGGATTATATCCAGAAATTTATTATGGAATGATTTCAGCAGAGCTGCAAGAAGAAGCTCGAAAGGAACATATCGATAATAGTAGTACAGAAATTGAAGCGGAAGAATAAAGCGCAGATGAACATCTGCGCTTTTTTATTGTCCTAAGTGAAAATACTGTTTGTAATTTGTAGGGAAGTTAATCGGTCTAACAAGATGAATAGTTATTTCTATATAACGAATCGACTGGTTTTATTGTGTTTGCATACGGGGATTACATTGAATTCAATGTATAAAAATGAATTTTGAAATAATGAAAAGTGTATTAAAATGGGAATTGATAGTGTTTGTTAGTGGTATCGTATATTTTGGAATGCTATTTTGTTTATAATTATTCAATTCGGGTGAATTAATTATATTGTTGACAATATAATTAATCGTGTGATAAATTCAATCAATCTTCTAAAAATATGCCTGTTAATAAGCGTATTTTCAGGAGATTGATTTTTCTGATTTTTAGGTGTGTAATTTGTGGAGTTTATATAGGGAGTGGAAGTAAAGCATGAATATTATTAATGTGTAATAGCAAAAGTAATAAAGATTGTAATGAGTAAGGGATAATTTTGAAAAAGAGGTTTCTACGAATGAGTTTATTTATAAAGAAAGCAATGAATGAAGAAAAGAAAAAAGTGTTACAACAAACTTTAGGAGCAATTGATTTAACGCTTTTAGGAATTGGAGCAATTATTGGTACAGGCATTTTCGTATTAACAGGTATTGTAGCAGCGAAACATGCTGGTCCAGCAATTGTATTATCTTTCATGTTAGCTGCAATTGTATGTGCTTGTGTAGCCTTTTGTTATGCTGAATTTGCATCTACAGTCCCGGTCTCAGGAAGTGTGTATTCGTATACGTATATGACATTAGGTGAGATTTTTGCTTTTATAGTTGGCTGGTGTGTCATGTTAGAGTACTTATTAGCTACTTCTGCGGTGGCGGCGGGATGGTCAGCCTATTTTCAGTCATTGCTACTAGGGTTTAATATTCATATTCCGGCAATCATTGCTTCTGCACCAGGGATGGGGAATGGCGGAATTATTGACTTGCCAGCGGTTATTATTATTTTAGTTGTTACATTTTTACTAAGTCGTGGCGTGAAAGAAAGCGCACGTATAAATAATATAATGGTTATTATTAAACTGGCTGTTATTTTAGTATTTATTATTGTAGGAGCGAAATATGTAAAGCCAGAGAATTGGCAGCCGTTTCTTCCTTTTGGATACCATGGTGTTATTGGAGGAGCTGCTACTGTATTTTTTGCCTTTTTAGGTTTCGATGCAGTTGCAACAGCAGCAGAGGAAGTGAAACGCCCACAACGTAACGTTCCAATCGGATTACTGGTCTCTTTATGCATTTGTACAATTCTTTATGTTGGTGTTTCATTTGTGTTAACAGGAATGGTTCCATTTACGGATCTGAATGTAGCTGATCCAGTTGCGTATGCACTGCGTATTGTAGGAGAGGATAGAATTGCTGGTCTATTATCAGTTGGAGCGATAGCTGGTTTAACAACAGTTCTGTTAGTTGCTATGTTTGCATTTGTTCGAGTATCATACTCGATGAGCCGAGATGGCTTGTTACCAAAAAGATTTTCGAGTGTTCATAAACGTTATCAAACACCATTTTTTAATACATGGATTACGGGTATTCTTGCGGCTGTATTAGCAGGTTTATTGGACTTGAATTTGTTGGCGAATTTAGTGAATGTGGGAACGATAACAGCGTTTATATTTGTGTCTATTGCTGTAATTGTATTAAGGAAGACACATCCTAATTTGGAAAGACCGTTCCGAGCTCCGTTAGTTCCATTCTTACCTATACTTGCGATAGTAAGTTGTTTATATTTAGCATTAAATCTTTCTAAAACTACTTTAATCAGTTTTGCAATTTGGGTTATTGTAGGTATTTTTATTTATTTCATATACGCGAAAAAGCATAGTAATATTAGAAATAGAGTGTAAGGTATTACAATTATGGTTATAGGTTAAAAAAATTTATTTTTTACCTATAGCCATTTTTATTTGTGTGCACCTTGTTTTCGTGTTAACATAAAGCGAATTTTTTAAGGGAGAGAAAGAGATGAAATGGATTTATTTTATTATCATCAACGTTATAGCATTTAGTATGATGGGGCTTGATAAGCGAAAAGCAAAGAAAAAGCAGTGGAGAACGCCAGAAAGTACGTTATTTTTATCAGCTGCAGCTGGAGGAGCGGTTGGAGCTTGGATTGGTATGTATATGTTTCATCATAAGACACATAAAAATAAATTTGTCTTCGGTATGCCAGTGCTCGTTATTATAACAGTAGGAGTGTTTTTATACATATAACGGATTTGTAAGAGGAATGTCGAAAGAAATGCAGATTGAATATTGGTAAAGTAAGCATGTGAGACTTTATAATGAAGAAAAAAAGAGAAGAGGAGAAAAAGAAAGATGGGGAGTCAAACAGCACAGCAAAAGCAGGGGATTATATATGCAGCAGGTGCGTATACGATGTGGGGAGTTCTTCCGATTTATTGGAAATGGGTGGAGGAAGTTCCGGCAGATGAAATATTAGCACATCGCATCGTTTGGGCATTTGTTTTTATGTTGTTAGTTTTAGGAGTAACGAAGAGGTTTCGTCAGTTTGGTGGGGAGTTAGTGACCCTTTTTAAACGACCTAAATTATTAATCTCATTAACAATTGCTTCGGTACTTATTAGTGGAAACTGGTTTGTATACATATGGGCCGTAAATCATAACCATGTAATCGAGGCAAGTCTTGGGTATTATATTAATCCACTTATAAGTATTTTACTTGGTACAGTTGTTCTAAAAGAGAAGCTTAATTTTTGGCAATATGTTGCGGTTGGTTTAGCTGGATTAGGTGTTGTTATTTTAACGATACGTTTCGGATCAATTCCATGGGTTTCTCTTTCACTTGCTTTTTCATTTGGATTATATGGATTAACGAAAAAATTATTAAATTACGACGCAACAATTGGGCTTACGATGGAAACGATGTTAGTGACGCCATTTGCACTTATATATTTGTTTATGACAGGAGTGCATGGCTTTGGTTCGTTCGGTTCTATTTCGGCAATATCAACGTTTCTTTTAATAGGGGCGGGTATTGTTACAGCATTACCACTCTTTTATTTTGCTAAAGGAGCACAACTTATTCCGCTCTATATGATAGGATTTTTACAATACATCGCGCCGACTATTAGTTTAATTTTAGGTGTGTTCGTTTTTGGTGAACATTTCACATCTACTCATATGATTGCGTTTTTCTGTATATGGATTGCTTTATTTGTCTTTTCAATGGCGAAAACAAAGTTTCTACTACAGAAACAACCAAAATTTATTAAAAATAAATCAGCAAAAGTATCATAATGCGTAGTATTTTCTACGCATTTTTCTTTATACTTATATTATATAGAAATTCCATTATAGTCAGTGAGGAGCTGAAAAACATGGAAACAATTTTACATAATGACCCACTTATAGCAGCTGTAATTTCTTGGTTTTTAGCACAGTTAACGAAAGTCGTTTTTAAATTAATAAAAACAGGCGAGTTTGATTTTGCTAAGTTCTTTGCTTCAGGTGGAATGCCAAGTTCGCATGCTTCGACTGTTACTGCACTTGCTACAGGTGTCGGGGTGGTGGAAGGTGTGGAGAGTCCAATATTTGCGGTTGCCGCTATTTTTGCCATTATTGTTATGTACGATGCTTCAGGAGTAAGGCTTGCGGTTAGTAAGCAAGCGAAAATATTGAATGATTTTTTTCATGGTAGACAAACAGAATATAAAAAGTTAAATGAGCTCGTTGGACATACACCCTATCAAGTTGTTGTTGGTGCACTATTAGGAATTGTTGTCGGGGTTGGGTATTGCTTGTAAGCAGAATGTGTGTAATACACGTTCTGCTTTTCTTTGTTTTCATACATATTTAGCTAAGTTTTCGAATATCGTATACGGACTTAGAAAGGGTGGGTGAGCGGTGTGCTACTATATGACAAAGTGCGTGAGGAGATAGAGCGGAGAACGACTGCACTTCAAACGATGCAAAGGCAAGACGGAACGTGGTCATTTTGTTTTGAAGGAGCTTTGCTAACGGATTGTCATATGATTTTTTTACTCAAATTATTAGGGCGAAATGACGAAATAGAACCGTTTGTGGAAAGGTTAGCATCTCTTCAAACAAATGAAGGGATTTGGAAATTATATGAAGATGAAAAGGAAGGGAATTTATCCGCGACGATTCAAGCATATGCTGCTTTACTTGCTTCGGAAAAATATTCGAAAGAAGATATGAATATGAGGCGAGCTGAAATGTTTATTAAGGAACATGGGGGAGTTTCTCGTGCTCATTTTATGACGAAATTTTTATTAGCGATTCATGGAGAATATGAATTTCCCGCGCTTTTTCACTTTCCAACGCCAATCTTATTTTTACAAGATGACTCACCTCTCAGTATATTTGGGCTAAGCAGCTCAGCGCGTATACATTTAATTCCGATGATGATTTGTATGAATAAGAGATTCCGTGTAGAGAAAAAGTTATTGCCAAATTTAAATCATATTGCAGGCGGGGGTGGGCAATGGTTTCGAGAGGAGCGGTCTCCGCTGTTTCAATCGTTTTTAGGTGATGTGAAAAAGGTAATATCTTATCCATTATCGTTACATCATAAAGGATACGAAGAAGTAGAGCGCTTTATGAAGGAGCGTATAGATGAAAATGGAACATTATATAGTTACGCGAGTGCTACGTTTTATATGATTTATGCTTTGCTTGCATTAGGGCACTCTATTCAGTCTCCAATTATTGAGAAAGCTGTGACAGGATTAAAATCTTATATATGGAAGATGGACAGAGGAAGTCATTTGCAAAATTCTCCTTCTACCGTATGGGATACCGCTTTACTTAGCTATTCATTGCAAGAAGCTAAAGTTACAAATGAAAATAAGATGATTCAAAGGGCGACAGAGTATTTATTGCAAAAACAACAAACTAAAAAGGTAGATTGGAGCGTACATGCATCATCACTTGTAGCTGGCGGTTGGGGATTTTCAGATGTTAATACGACGATACCTGATATAGACGATACTACAGCTGCTCTTAGAGCGTTAGCGCGAAGTAGAGGGAATGATAGAGTAGATGATGCGTGGGGAAGAGGCGTGGAATGGGTAAAAGGATTGCAAAACAATGATGGGGGCTGGGGAGCTTTTGAACGAGGGGTAACGAGCAAGTTACTAGCGAATTTGCCGATTGAAAATGCGAGTGATATGATAACCGATCCGTCCACACCAGATATTACAGGTAGGGTGTTAGAATTATTCGGAACGTATGCACCGAATGAATTGCCTGAAGAGCAAAAAAAGAAAGCTATCAAATGGTTAATGGATGTACAGGAACAGAATGGATCATGGTATGGAAAATGGGGGATATGTTATATATACGGGACATGGGCAACGATGACAGGCTTACGTGCATTAGGAGTGCCTTCTACTCATCCATCGTTGAAAAAAGCAGCTTCATGGCTCGAGCATTTGCAGCATGAAGACGGAGGGTGGGGAGAATCCTGTCAAAGTAGTGTAGAGAAAAAATTTATTTCTTTATCCTTTAGCACGCCGTCACAAACAGCGTGGGCACTTGATGCACTCATTTCTTACTACGATCAAGAAACACCGATTATTCGAAAAGGAATTTCATATTTGCTCGCGCAGTCTACTATGAATGAAAAATATCCTACTGGTACAGGGTTACCGGGCGGTTTTTATATTCGCTACCATAGTTATGGGCATATATATCCGTTACTTGCTTTAGCGCATTACGTAAAGAAATATAGAAAATAAACCGAGAGATACTCTCGGTTTATTTTGATGGGTAGTAGGTCCCTGTTGAAAAGAATAAGGAACGTTGTAGTGCCTTATTTTTCTGTTGATTGGCGTCTTTGACGTGCATCAGCGGCATTTGCACGTGCGTTTGCTTCTAAGTCATTGTGGTCAGCGAGTTCGCGAGCGAACTCAACATCAATGCCATCGGCAGCTTTGTTTCGATTTACATTCTTTTTTTTCATTCGACACAATCTCCTTGTGCTTTATCCCGCATAAACGGTTAGTAAAACTCCCACCTCAAAATTCAGATGGAACAAAGAAGCTAGGTGGGAGATTAACTGCCCGTAAATGCCCGATTGGTGAGGGCTAATAATCAGTAGGGGATGAACAAAATCCCCACTGATTAAAGTTTCACTTTATGCGGCGTTGCAAAGTTAGTTTGACACAAATAGACTTTTTTATACAAAGAGGATTTGGAAAGCATAGAGCCGAAATATACAATATAAGTAATAGAAATGGGGGATAGAGATGGAATTGTTGAATGGGAAAACAGCTGTTGTAACGGGTGCTGCGCAGGGGATTGGAAAAGAAATCGCACGAGTTTTTGCAAAACTAGGGGCCAAAGTATTAATTAGTGATGTAAATGAAGAGAAGCTACAAGAAACGACACGTGAATTATCAGATGAAGGGTATGATGTGAGTTTATATCGATGTGATGTGAGCAATCAAAATGAAGCGAAGTCGTTAATTGAATATGCGGTGCAAAAATTTGGTACATTACATATTTTAGTGAATAACGCTGGGATTACAAAAGATGCAATGTTACATAAGATGGAGAAGTCTGCTTGGGAACAAGTATTACAAGTGAACTTAACTGGCGTTTTTTATTGTATGCAGCCAGCACTTCTTTATATGAGACAACAACAGTATGGACGGATTATTAATATTTCTTCTATTAGTAGGGAAGGAAATATTGGACAAGCAAATTATGCGGCTACAAAAGCAGGGGTTGTAGGCTTAACAAAAACAGCAGCGAAAGAGGTTGGAAGTTTTGGTATTACGTGTAATGCGATTTGTCCAGGGTTTATGGATACTGATATGACAAAAACAATACCGGATAAAGTAAAAGAGAAAATGGTTGGAGCGATTCCAGTTGGAAGAATCGGAACGCCGGAAGATATTGCAAACGCAGCTGCCTTTTTAGCATCAGAGTATGCGTCTTACATTACAGGAGAGGTATTAAATGTGAGCGGTGGGTTGCAAGTGTAAATGAATACATAATGAAAAGAACCTGACCGAGTAGGTCAGGTTCTTTCTCGTTAATTTAAGTTAATCCAAACGCTCTTCACTTCTGTATAGTTGTTCAGCGCGTAAGATCCCATTTCGCGGCCAAGGCCAGATTGTTTAAATCCTCCAAATGGAGATGCTGCATCAAAGACGTTATAACAGTTTACCCATACTGTACCTGCACGTACTTTGCTTGCGATATAATGTGCCGTTTTTACGTTTTCTGTCCATACACCAGCCGCTAAGCCGAATTGTGATTTATTCGCACGATCAATTACTTCATCAATATCGTTAAACGGTAATGCGGAAATAACTGGACCGAAAATTTCTTCTTTAGCGATTGTCATCTCATCATTTACATCAGCGAATACTGTAGGAGAAACGAAGTAACCTTGGTCGAATGGTTTGTTTCCTCCGCAAAGTACTTCAGCACCTTCTGCAATTCCTTTTTCAATATAACCCATTACACGTTTTTGTTGTTCTTCAGAAACGAGAGGTCCGATTGTAGTTTCTGGATTTAGACCAGCGCCTTGAGTTAATTTTTTTGAATATAGAACGAGATCAGCCATGACATTATCGTACATTTTCTTCGGAATAAATAAGCGTGACCCAGCACAGCACACTTGTCCTTGGTTAAACATAACACCAGAAAGCGCAGCTGGAATCGCTCGAGATAAGTCAGCGTCTGGTAAAATAATGTTTGGCGACTTACCACCAAGTTCTAATGTAACGCGTTTTAACGATTCAGATGCTTGTCTCATAATTTGTTTGCCGACTGGAGTAGAACCTGTAAATGCAATTTTATCTACGAGTGGATGATTAACGAGAGCTTGTCCAGCTGTTTCACCGAATCCAGGAACGATGTTAACAACGCCTTTCGGGAATCCAGCTTCTTCAATTAATTCAGCTAAGTATAGAGCGGATAGTGGAGTTTGTTCTGCAGGTTTTAAAACGATTGTACATCCTGTTGCAAGGGCTGCTCCCATTTTCCACATTGCCATAAGAAGTGGGAAGTTCCATGGGATAATTTGACCGACAACACCAACAGCTTCATGGCGTGTATAGTTAAAATATTCACCAGAAACAGGGATTGTTTGTCCAACGATTTTTGTAGCCCATCCAGCATAATAGCGCATATGTTCAATTGCAAGAGGAACGTCTGCTGCTAAAGTTTCGCGGATTGGTTTTCCATTATCTAAAGTTTCGAGCTGTGCCAGCTCTTCTTTATGCTCTTCCATTAAATCAGCGAGCTTGTACATAAGACGGCTGCGTTCAGCAGTGCTCATGCGTGACCAAGGACCTTCATCGAAAGCCATTCGAGCAGCTACAACAGCTTTATGAATGTCTTCGCGACCAGCTTCAGCAACGATAGCGAGTGTTTCACCGGTTGCCGGGTTAGGAGTTTTGAATGTTTTTCCGGAAGCGCTTTCGATGAACGCTCCGTTCACATATAGTTTCTTTGTGCCTTGAAGAAATTTCTCTACTTTTTCATGAAGATTTACAGCTAGTTGACTCATTGTATAACCCCCTTGAAAATATAATTTAAACGCAGTACGAGACGGCGTTTATTCCGAAATCAAGGATGTGGGAACTAGATGAAAAGCCTCTACTTAAAATCATAAATAACAAATGCTGAAAATTCAAATTTCATTTTCATTACAATTGTAAAAAATATGTAATGAAACATTGTATTCTATATAATTACAAAAAATCCTGCGCGTTTTTGTTTTCTAGTAGGAAAAACTAGAAAAACAGTGGTACAATTATACATCGTGAGAGGAGGGAGAGAATGAAGAATTATCATGATGATCCGCGCTTTCGAGTTGCCCATAGAGAAGCGTTAATTGGTCTTGGATTAGCTATTATTAATTTTATAATATGGTATGGATTTGCTTATGGGCTTGGAAGTAAGGATCCGAGTGAATATACATATGTATTAGGTTTTCCAGCATGGTTTTTTTATAGCTGTATCGTTGGATTTATCGTAATGGTTATTTTGCTTATTTTAGTTGTTCGTTTTTTATTTCAAGATATTTCACTCGAAGAGGAAGAAAAAAGTGAGGAATGATAGATGAATTGGTATGTAATAATCCCAATGATAATTTCTTTTATCGTTGTGTTTTTAATTGGTGTATATGCATCAAGACGTGTACAAGCAACCGCTAATAATAAATTTTTACAAGAATATTTTCTTGGTGGGCGTGAACTAGGTGGCTTATTATTAGCTATGACGATGATTGCTACGTACGGTAGTGCAAGTAGCTTTATCGGCGGGCCTGGTATTGCTTACAATATGGGTCTTGGATGGGTGCTGTTATCAGCGATTCAAGTTGTCACAGGATATATCGTTTTAACGGTTATCGGTAAAAAGTTTGCTATTATCGCTAGGAAAATGGAAGCAATTACGCTTATTGATTATTTAAAGGGTAGATACAATAATAAAGCGGTAGTTGTTCTTTCTGCGTTATGTATTATAATCTTTTTGTTCTCAGCAACAGTAGCCCAGTGGGTTGGCGGTGGACGATTAATTGAGTCGCTAACAGGACTTTCCTACACAACGGCACTATTTTTATTTACATTTTCTGTACTTGTGTATGTGTTAATTGGTGGATTTCGTGCAGTCGCTTTATCAGATACGTTATTAGGAATCATTATGTTAGTCGGCACAACAATCATTTTAATTGCTACTGTCATTGCTGGTGGCGGAGTTGAAAAGATTATGCAGGAACTTATTCAAATTAATCCGAATTTAATAACACCGTTCGGAGCGGATGGAAGTTTAACGAAATCATATGTCACATCATTTTGGATTTTAATTGGAATTGGTGTCGTTGGATTACCGCAAATTAGTGTGCGTGCTATGTCTTATAAAAATTCAAAAGCTATGCACCAAGCATTAATCATTGGAACGGTTGTCGTCGGTACAATTATGATTGGTATGCATTTAACAGGTGTGTTTGCAAGAGTAGTCCTTCCAGGCATAACGGTACCAGATAAAGTAATGCCGCTACTCGCGATGGAAGTGTTGCCACCTTGGTTAGCTGGAGTTTTCTTAGCTGCACCAATGGCAGCGATAATGTCTACTGTGAACTCATTATTATTACTTGTAAGTTCGTCAATTATTAAAGATATATATGTGAACTACATAAATAAAGATGCCGCGGATAGTACGATAAAGAAAGGTAGCCTATGGATTACTGGTATCGTAGGATTACTCGTATATGCTGCCGCTATTAAGCCACCAGACTTTTTAATTTGGTTAAATTTATTTTCTTTCGGTGGTTTAGAAGCAGCGTTCATTTGGCCGATTGTACTAGGTTTATATTGGAGAAAGGGAAATGCAACTGGAGCTCTTGCATCTATTCTAGTTGGAGTAGGCTCCTATATGTTAATTCATCTTTGCTTCCCTAATCCATTTGGTATACATACAGTTGTTTTCCCGATTTGCTTGGCGTTTATCGCTTACATCATTGGAAGTATGAGTGTTGTGAAAAAAACAGTATAAGTTAGAAGAAAAACGTAGTCCATATAGGACTACGTTTTTCGTATGAATTTGTTCTTTTCTATTCTGTATATCCATGGCTATTCATAAATTAATAACAACTGAGGGGATGGAGTTGAGGTCGATGAAAAAAGTGTTGTTTTTGGGAGACCCGGGAATTGATGACTCTTTAGCAATAATGTATGGATTGTTGCATCCTGATATTGATATCGTTGGAGTCGTAACTGGATATGGGAATGTAACGCAGGAAAAGGCGACAAGTAACGCAGCGTATTTGCTGCAACTGGCAGGACGGGAAGATATACCTGTTATTAATGGGGCCAAAATACCTTTTTCTGGGGAATTTGTGACGTATTATCCAGAGATTCACGGCGCAGATGGCTTAGGACCTATTAAACCCCCAAAAGCTTTTTCACCAAATATAAAACCCTTTTGTGCATTTTTCGATATTCTTGAAAAATATAAAGGAGAATTAATTATTGTTGATGCCGGCAGATCAACAACATTAGCGACGGCATTTATTTTAGAAAAACCGATGATGAAGTATGTGAAAGAATATTATATAATGGGCGGTGCATTTTTAATGCCAGGCAATGTTACACCAGTCGCAGAGGCGAATTTTCATGGTGATCCTATTGCGTCACATTTAGTTATGCAAAATGCTAAAAATGTGACATTAGTGCCGCTTAACGTTACATCTGAAGCTCTTATTACGCCAGAGATGGTAAAATATATTACGAAACATTCTAAAACGAGTTTTAATAAATTAATTGAACCAATTTTCACGTATTATTATAAAGCTTATAAAAAGTTAAATCCGAAAATAACAGGAAGTCCAGTACATGACGTTGTAACAATGATGGTCGCGGCGAATCCATCTCTTTTAGATTACGTGTATCGTCGTGTGGATGTAGATACGCTTGGAATTGCAAAAGGAGAAAGTATTGCTGATTTTCGTCCTCAGCCTGATTCGAAGGCATTGAAAAATTGGGTGAGAATCGGTTGGTCATTACATTATAAAAAATTTCTTGAGGATTTTGTGAAAATTATGACGTAGACATAATAGGAGCATACAAGTTAAAATAATGGAGATGGTTATGTAAATAACCATCTCCATTATTTTATTTTTTAAAAGATAAAGAGAGAAGAGTTACACAATAGGAGAGGAATTTTACTTGAAAAAAACTATAGTATGCGCAGTGATTGTGGGTATTTTTGTTTTACTAATATCGGGTAACTTTTTAGTGAAAAAGGTGTGGAGTTCAAATAATGATGATGCGCAGTATATAGCATCTTTTATTGAAGAACATAAAGATGAAAAAAATAGTGCGCTTCTAGTAAAAAGAAATGATAAAGTTGTGTATTCTGTAAATCCAAATGTTGTATTGCCAGTTGCTAGTACGATGAAGTTAATTGTGGCGCTTGAATATACGAAACAAGTTACAGAGGGGAAAATTGATCCGTCTAGTTTCGTTTCAATTAATGATGTGAATCGTTATTATGTACCGAATACAGATGGTGGCGCACAAGATAGATGGCAAAATTATTTACAGAAAACCGGGAAGTTAACTGAAGGAGCAGTTTCTTTAGAAGAAGTTGCAAAAGGGATGGTTAAGTTCAGTTCAAATGCAAATACTGAATATTTAATGGAAGTATTAGGGCTAGATAACATTAATCGAAATTTACAAAGCTTAGCACTACCTGCACACCAACCACTATTTCCGATTGTTTCATCTTTATATATTCCAGGATATTTGCATAAAGAATTACATGTTCCAAAATATAAAATAGAGAAAAAGTTAAAAGAAATGTCTCAAGAGCAATATCGTGAATATGCTATGATTATTCATGAACGCTTGAAAAAGAAGGGGCCATTATTACAGAAGGAAATTCCTCTTTATTTAGAGGAACGATACGATAAAATTTGGTCGGATAGATTGCCTGCTGCTTCCGCAAACGATTATATGGTACTGCTTCAAAAGGCAAATCATAAAGGTGGCCTTACAGAAGCTGAAGAAAAAGTGTGGGCGAATATCGTTGAAACAGATATGACTGCAAAGAAATATCGTAAAACATTCAGACATGCTGGACAAAAGAATGGCTATACACAATGGACGGTAACTAAAGCAGTTTATGCAATGGATAAACGCGGAAACTGTACGGAAATTGTTTTCTTAGCAAATAATTTAAATGAAGATGACAGTGCTGAAATACGTAAACATTTAGCAAATTTACACTTCCAAGTATTGCAAAGTGATAAGTATGATGCGACTTTTATTAAATAAACTCGGTGCTATGAGCGCCGAGTTTATTTTTATGTACAAGCACTTTTTCACCATCCCTGGGTATGATGGGTAGTAACACTTAGGCGAAAGGGGAAAAGGTGATGAAACAGAGTAAAGAAGAGTTTATTAAGAATGAAGGCGCTGATTTCCCTGGGAAAACATATGTAGATTGTGTATTACAGCATGTATTTGATTTTCAGCGTAATTATTTATTAAAAGATATGTTTCAAGTGCATAGGGCACATATTACTATGTTAACTGAAGAAAAGTTAATGAAAAGAGAAGAAGCGAAAGTTATATTAACCGCACTTAAAAAAGTAGAGGGGATTCCAAAGGAGAAGTTGCTATATACAGAGCAACATGAAGATCTTTTTTTCTTAGTTGAACATTTGCTTTCTCAAGAAGCAAAGTGTGAATTTGTAAGTAATATGCATATCGGTAGAAGTAGAAATGATATGGGTGTAACGATGTATCGCATGAGTTTACGGCAATTTGTATTGCGGTTAATGGAACATCATTTATTGCTGCAAGAAAGTATGCTGGAGCTCGCCGGTGAACATATGGAAACAATTATGCCCGCGTATACACATACACAACCGGCGCAGCCGACAACATTTGGTCATTATGTTTTGGCAATTTACGATACGATGCAACGAGATTTAGAAAGAATGAAAAAAGCGTATCATCTTTTAAATCATTCTCCAATGGGGGCAGCTGCCCTTTCTACAACAAGCTTCCCAATTAAGAGAAAACGAGTTGCGCAGTTACTTGGGTTTACAAATGTAATTGAGAACTCATATGATGCTGTCGCTGGGGCGGATTATTTATTAGAAGTTAGTTCGTTGCTAATGGTTATTATGACGAACACGAGTAGATGGATTCATGATTTTTTACTATTAGCGACGAAAGAATATGATGGGATTACTGTAGCGAAGCCATATGTGCAAATAAGTAGCATTATGCCACAAAAACGAAATCCTGTTTCAATTGAACATGCCCGCGCTATTACGAGTAGTGCTTTAGGGGAAGCCTTTACTGTATTTCAAATGATTCATAATACACCATTTGGCGATATTGTCGATACGGAGGATGACTTGCAGCCGTATTTATATAAAGGAATTGAAAAGGCGATTCGTGTTTTTTCTATTATGAACGCGGTCATTCGAACGATGAAAGTAGAAGAAGAAACGTTAAAAAGTCGTTCCTACAAACATGCAATAACGATAACTGATTTTGCAGATGTTTTAACAAAAAACTATGAAATTCCATTTCGGCATGCACATCATGCAGCAAGTGCGATTGCGAATATGTCATTGGAGCAGAAAAAGGAGTTACATGAATTAAATTTCAAAGACATAAATGTATACTTACAAGAAAATTTGAAAGTAAATTTATTAGAAGAAGAGTGGAAAGAAATTATATCACCAGAAGCTTTTATTCAAAAAAGAAATGTATACGGCGGACCGAGTAAAAAAGAGATGGAGCGTATGATTAATAAACGTAAAGAATCGTTTCGAAAAGAAGAAGAGCTATTTGAGAAGGAAAAGAAGAGAGTTTTGCATGCTGAAAATGATTTGAACACATTAGTTTCAAATATTATTGAATCGTAAAAGAAGGATTTAATGAATTAATCGCCAATACTTAATTAAAATATAAATCGAGGGAAGAGATTGTCGATGATTCAATTACACGTATATGAAGAGATTCTTCATTTTAAAGAAGATGTTACACCATTTTTAGAAAAGAACGAGCAGGAAAATAATCTATTATTAGGTGTATTACAAGTGGCTCAAGAACCGATATTTATGGGTGTAGCGAAACGAGGAGAAGAAATTACAGTTGTATTTCTTCAAACAGAAGAGAAGATACAAATGATTGTTGCAAATTCTGAAATTTCGGAAGTAGATATAGTGAAACTTGCAAAAGAGTTAACGAAAGTATATCCAGATATTCCTGGATTAATCGGTAATAAGAAAAATGTACAGAAATTAGCGGAAGAGGTTGCGGTGTTAGAAAATAAGAAAACTAATGTTGTAATGGAACAAGGTGTGTATGCATTACAACAAGTTAAGAAAAAGTGGAACGAGGAGGGGATTTTTCGAGAAATAAATAGTGATGAGCTACCATTAATAGAAAAATGGATATATCAATTTTGCGAAGACGTGAAGCTCCCAACTACGAAAGAAGAAGCGAAACAAACCGCACATACATTAATCACTAATAATCGTCTGTTTGGTCTAGAAGTGGATGGTAAGCTCGTTTCTGTAGCTGCAAAAACGAGACCGACTACAAATAATATAACAGTCAATTTTGTATATACACCGAAAGAAGCACGAAAAAAAGGGTACGCATCTAATTGTGTGGCGGCACTCAGTCAACGTATGTTAGATGAAGGCTACAAAACAACTACACTATATACTGATCTAGCAAATCCAACATCTAATAAAATTTATCAAGAAATTGGTTATGAACAAATTGCGGAGTCTGTCCTCATATTTTTAGAGAAGTAGAATAAAAAGGCGTGCTATTTTAGCACACCTTTTTATTATTCATCAATTCTAATAACCTCGCCTTGCGGAAAGTCTGCAGTTTCTAGTAAGTTACGAATAGCTTTCGCAACATATTCAGGTGACAGTAGTTTTCCTTCTTCTTTTAATGCGGTGAATCGTTCTAAGTTAATAAAGTCTTCCTTATTTGTTTCACGAATTTGTGCTTGCATATTTGTATCAACAACACCTGGCGCAAAAGCGACGATTTTTACAGGGTGTTCTTTTTCCGCTTCTTCAGTAGCGACGCACTGGGTAAACATATTTACACCGGCTTTCGTTGTACAATAAGCACCCCAGCCAAAGTAAGGATTTTTTCCTGCACCAGATGAAATGTTTATAACACGTTTATCTACTTTCCAGCCTTTCGTATGTTTCATGAAAGTGGATGTAAGAATCATAGGTGCGATTAAATTAATTTGAACGTTCGTAATCAATAGTTCGCTTTCTGACTTTTCAATGGGCTTTATTGGTGCAACTGTGCCCGCATTATTAATTAAATGAATAGATGAGACAGTGCCTTCGTCAATAGAAGAAAGAATGTCATTAAAATGAATTTCTAAATTATGTACATCTTTAAGGTCTACGGAATGGAAAATACAATTGCTGCTGTTTTGCTCTGCGAGTTTTGTAAGCTCTTTATTTTCTCTTCTAGAAATAGAGATGACCGTTGTGTTTTCTTCTAACAATTGCGTGGCAATTGCCTCACCTAAACCTTGTGAAGTTCCTGTTACGATAACGTAGCGCATAGTTTTATAAACCCCTCTCGTATGTGCGGAATTTTGTTGGACAACGTACACTCTATAGTTTGTCTACATTTTATAGTATAGAGCACTTTTTACTATAAATGAAATGAGATGATTATGTGCCTTTTATGAATCGCTTTACAACGACAGTAACTGGTGCCGTCACGTTCACTGGGAACACGTTGGGACTCAGTCCTACATCTCCTGCACCAGGCAATAACTTCGGTACGATTGATGTATTTACTACAGTAAATACATCGCTTCAAGTGCCAGGGTTCCCAGCAGGAACGACAAATGATTGGCCATTAAATTCTTCAAGTGCAATTTTAAACCTTCCAGCAGGGAGTAGTGTTTTATACGCAGAACTAGTGTGGGCTGGCACATACAGGACTGATACTGAGGATGTTACTGCATTTTTAAATGATAATATTTCGTTTACAACACCAGCGGGAACATTTTCAGTTGCACCAGATCCTGCAACTGCTCAACAAGGATCAGTTGGGAATCAGTTTTATTACGTTAGATCTGCCAATGTAACAAACTTTGTTAATGGAGGAGGAGCGGGGACATATACAACTGGGAGTGTTCCTGCTGCGAGAACTGCTGCCAATTCAACTATTAGTCGATCGGTAGGCTGGACACTTGAGGTAGTTTATCAAAATGCGAGTTTACCACTTCGAAATTTATCAGTGTATGCAGGTCAAGAAATCATCGATGCTTCATCGCCACCAGTTGATGCTATTATTTCAGGTTTTGCAACGCCGTCTACGGGGACAGTTACAGGAAGAGTACTTGTAACTGCTCAAGAAGGTGATTCTAACATTGTTGGAGATCAACTTCGTTTTGGGCCGAACGCGAATGCTACAGTTGCATTATTCGGGCCGAGAAATCCCGCAAATAATTTCTTTCAATCACAAATTTGTAATGACAATGGGAATTTAGATACGAGCGGCACGTTTGGGAATTTGAATCAGCCGTTAGGGGCAGCCTTGGCTGTCAGAAGACAAGGGTGGGATATTACGAATGTAGATGCTTCATCATCATTAGTAAATAATCAAACGTCAGCGACAGTTCGCTTCATTACAAATGGAGATGGGTATGCAGCGGCTGGTTTTGGTGTTCAAATAGATGCGACGGGGCCAATTATAAATCCTGTTAAATCGGTTGATAAAACAGTTGCAGCGGTTGGAGATATTCTCACCTATACGATTACCGTTCCGAATACAGGGACGGGAAGTGCAGATAACGTTGTATTACAAGACAGTATTCCGAATGGAACGACATTTATAGCCGGCAGTGTGACAGTAGGAGGAGTAACGCAGCCGAGTGCGAATCCAGCTAGTGGAATAAATTTAGGTACAATCCCAAATAACGCTCAAAGAATTGTTACATTTCAAGTGAGAGTTACGTCATTCCCAAATCCAAATCCAATTTCCAACCGTGCAATGGTATCTTACCAATTCCGTCCTTTCGTCGGAAGTCCTCCTATCACAAGTACAGCTTCTTCAAATACAGTACAGACGACGGTAAACCGTGCAAATCTAAGTTTGCAAAAATCTGTAGATCTACAGACGGCAACACTTAATGACGTACTAACCTACACAGTGAGTGTCACGAACAATGGGAATGTCGCTGCAAATAATGTTATTTTTGTTGATAGTATACCTGCTGGAACAACGTTTGTAACAAATAGTGTTACGGTAAATGGAGTGGCGCGTCCAGGAGCGAATCCAGCAAGTAGTATTAATCTTGGAAGCATTAATGCTTCGCAAACGACTGTAGTGCGCTTTCAAGTTCGAGTGACATCTAATCCTCTTGTAAATCCAATTCCGAACCGTGCAAGTGCAACGTTTAACTTTATTCCGGTTCCTGGTCAACAACCAGTTTCAGGCCAAGCGACGAGTAATACAGTATTTACTACAATAAATATAGCCGATATAAGAACGAGAAAAACAGTAGATAGAGCTTTTGCGACAGTTAATGACGTTCTTACGTATACCGTTACAATTGAAAATACAGGAAATGTACTGGCGATGAACGTTATTTTTCAAGATCCAATCCCAATTGGAACGACTTTTATACCAAATAGTGTAACTGTTGATGGAGTTTCGCAACCTGGGGCAAATCCAGCGACTGGGTTTACAGTAGCGAATATATCTCCAGGTGGAAGTAGAACGGTGACTTTTCAAGTACGAGTTACATCTACCCCATCAGGAGGTACGATTGCGAATCGCGGTAATGTATCTGCTAATTTCGTCGTTATTCCGAATCAACCGCCAGTAACGATTAATAGGCAAACGAATACCGTTGTAACACAAGTTAATACAGGTGGTTTAAATGTAATAAAAGAAGTAAATACAGCTCAAGCGGCAGTAGGTGATACTTTAACATACACGATTGCCGTCCAAAATACAGGTAACGTTCCGTTAACAAACGTATTTTTCCAAGACACTACTTCTTCAGCGGTTTCTTTCGTTGCAAACTCTGTAACAATTAATGGAACACCACAAAGTGGACTAAATCCAAATTCAGGATTTTCTCTTCTGAATATCCCTGCGGCTCAGACAGTTGTAGTTACATTTGAAGTATTAATTGAGCAGGATCCGCCAAATGAAGATATTTTAAATAGTGCAACTGTATCCGCAAGTTTTCAAGTGAATCCGAGTGAACCACCAGTTACGATTACTGTTCCGAGTAACGTCGTGAATACGACAGTACAAACAGGGAGCTTTGAAGTTATAAAATCTGTGAATACGAGTGTTGCAACTGTAGGAGATATTTTAATATATACAATCGAAATAATAAATGCAGGTAGTGTACCAGCTACAAATGTATTTTTCCAAGATTCAATTCCACAAGGGACGTTATTTATTGAAAATAGTGTATTGGTTAATGGTGTTTTACAGGAAGGGGCAGATCCAGAACTTGGATTTACATTAAATAATTTACCTACTGGTGCGAGTGTAATTGTTACGTTTGAAGTATTAATTGATTCAATTCCACAAGGAAATAATGTTGTAAATAATGCGAATGTCACTGGAGATTTTCTTGTAAATCCAACAGAACCACCAATTACTGTGACGGTACCAAGTAATACCGTAATGACAGTCGTAAATTCTGCAGGATTAAATGTGATGAAAATTGTAAATGCAAGTGAAGCAGGTGTAGGAGATACGTTAACGTATACAGTTACTATACAAAATAGCGGCACGGTAGTAGCGACAAATGTATCATTTCTCGATCCGATACCAGCTGGTACAACATTCGTAGCAAATAGTGTAACGATTAACGGAACCCCGCAACCAGGATTAGATCCGACTATTGGTTTTCCGCTTGCTAATATTCCGGTTGGATCGATGGTAACAGTCATTTTTCAAGTGTTGGTAACAAGTGTACCGACGAATAGAGTACTTCCGAATAATGCAAATGTCACTGCTGATTTTCAAGTAAGCCCTCTGCAGCCACCGATTACAATTGTAACGATTAGTAATATCGTTGTGACACGAGTAAATGTAGGATCAATTAATGTAATAAAAAGTGTAAATACGCCGCAAGCAGGTGTAGGAGACACGTTAACGTATACGATTCTTATTCAAAATACAGGAACTGTTCCTGCAACAAATATCATTTTTCAAGATCCAATCCCATCTGGAGCTACATTTGTAGCGAATAGTGTAACGATAAATGGAGTTGTTCAGCAAGGTGCAGACCCTATAGCAGGTTTTCCGGTTACAAATATTCCAGTCGGGCAAACCGCTACGATTACGTTTCAAGTTACAGTGACGAGTGTTCCAAGTGGAGGGAATATAAGAAATCAATCGAACGTGACTGCAAGTTTCCTTATAAATCCGGCAGGACCTCCTATAACGACTGTTACGAATAGTAATTTTGTAGTGACACAAGTAAATACAGCGCAGTTAAATATACAAAAATCTTCATCTGTACAACAAGCAGCACTTGGAGAAACTTACACGTATTCTGTTGTCATTCGAAATAACGGAACAGTTACAGCAACGAATATTTCCTTCATTGATACAGTTGCTCCAGAAACAACATTTGTCGCAAATAGTGTAACGATAAATGGAACTTCTCAACCTGGATTTGATCCAAATGTAGGTTTTGCGCTTCCTAATATTGCAGCTGGGGCACCATTGACAGTAACGTTCCAAGTTACAGTTGTTGCACCGTCTACACGCGGAGCTGTTTTGAATACAGCATCTGCTACAGCCACTTTCTTATTAAATCCTTTACAACCACCTGTAACAACGACAAATTCAAGTAATACGACGGTAGTTACAATACCATTACCACCTCCTGGTGAGGTGACAGCAACAAAAACAGTAAATGTTGCCGCTGGAGCTGTTGGCGATGTATTAACGTATACAGTGCTAATAACGAATGTAGGAATTATTCCTGTTACAGATGTGTTCTTCCAAGATGTAATTCCAGAAGGAACGACATTTGTTGCAAATAGTGTAACGATAGGTGGAATACAGCAACCAGGTGTAAATCCAGAAATAGGATTTACAGTTACGCCGTTATTAATTGCTGGTGGAAGTATTACGGTAACGTTCCAAGTGACGATTACAGAGATTCCAGATAATGAAGTCATACTAAACGATGCTGACGTTACATTTACTTCACAACCAAATCCGCAGGAACCACCTATTACGCAAACGATATTAACGAATTTAGTCGTTACGACGATTAATATAGCGTCTATTTTTCCGTTAAAACTAGTAGATAAAGGGTCAGCAACGGTTGGGGAAATATTAACCTACGATGTACTAATTTTTAACTTTGGAACAGTGCCGGCAACGAATGTTCAATTTCTTGATTCTAGTACGAGTGGTGTAGCATTTGTTCCAGGAAGTGTGAGTATAAACGGAATACCAGAACCTGGATTCAATCCGTTCCTAGGCTTTACAGTTCCAGATATACCTGTAGGTGATTTTGTACTTGTCACATATCAAGAGATGGTAACGAGCATACCCCAAGGTGGAACAGTTGTTAATTTTGTGGATGTTACGGCTACATTTGCTGTAAGTGAAACAGAGCCGCCTATTACTGAAACGACGACAAGTAACACGACATTAACTGAAATAAATGAATCTGGTTTGAATGTTTTAAAATCAGTAAGTCAGCCGGTTGTTGCAGTAGGCGATACAATCACATATACAACAGTAGTTCAAAATACAGGGACAGTGACAGCGACGAATGTTCAATATAGTGATGTATTACCTTCCTCTATAACATTCGTACCGAACAGTGTAACGATAGACGGTGTGTTACAACCTGGGTTCAATCCTAATAATGGATTCCCACTTCCAGATATAAATCCAGGGGGAAGTGTAGAAGTCACATTCCAAGTAACTGTTGTCAGCGTTCCATCAAATGGAACGATTGCCAATACGGCAAATGTTACTGGAAGCTTTATATTAGTACCAGGAGAACCACCGGTTATAGTAAATCAGCCAAGTAATACAACACTCACAACTGTAAATAGAGGGCGCTTTAATGTTATTAAACAAGTAAATAGAGCTGCTACCCTAGTTGGAGATGTATTAACGTATACAGTGCAAATAACGAATACAGGAACAGTAACAGCTAACAATGTTCAGTTTATTGATACGATTTCAGCAGGAGCATCATTTGTACTAAATAGTGTCACGGTAAATGGAGCCCCGCAACCAAACTTAAATCCGATTACTGGATTTGGAGTTGGAGATATACTCGTTGGCGAAACTGTTATAGTGACGTTTCAAGCGACAGTTACAACCATCCCTTCATCAGGAACAATTACGAACGTTGCAAATATAACGGGAAGCTTTATTTTAGTGCCAGGAGAACCACCAGTTATAGTAAATCAGCCAAGTAATACGACAATAACGAGGGTAAATAGAGGGCGCTTCAATATAATAAAAACAGTAAATAAACAAGCAACGCGATTAGGAGATACGTTAACTTATAGTGTGCAAGTTACAAATACGGGAACGGTAACTGCGACAAATGTTCAGTTTATTGACGTTCCATCGCCTAGTTTAGAATTCGTTCCAGGAAGTGTACAAATAAATGGGATCCCGCAAGTAGGTTTAGATCCTTTTGTAGGTTTTTCATTACCGGATCTTGCAGTAGGTAATAGCGTATTAATTACATTTGAAGTAAATGTAATCGCAATACCACCTTCTAATAGTATTATGAATTCGGCGAGTGTAACTGGTGATTTTGTATTGATTCCAGGAGAACCTCCGTTTACAATTACGAATTCAAGTAATACGACAGTCACACCAGTAAATAGAGGCAGTTTAGATATGCTGAAAGAAGTAGATCATTCAATTGTTGGAGTAGGAGAAACGGTAACGTACCGTGTTCGCATATTAAATACTGGTACGGCTGATGCGATGAATGTTCAATTTATTGATGTGCTATCTCCGGAAGCTGCTTTTGTACCAAATAGTGTAACAATTAATGGAGTTCCGCAGCCGGGGTTAAATCCACAGGCCGGATTTACGATACCAGATATCCCAGTCGGTGAAACGGTGATTGTAACATATGAAGCTACGATTACAAGTTTTCCAGATGGTGGTACAGTAGTGAACGTTGCTGGGGCTTTAGCAGAATATATTTTAGTACCAGGAGAGCCGCCGATTACAGTGATGGACACGAGTAATACAGTTATTGTGACAGTAAATACTGCAATCTTATTTGTTGCAAAAGGAGCGAATTTTGAAGTAGCAATGGTAGGAGATGTTGTCACTTACGGAATTGCCGTTATAAATGATAGTACAGTTCCTGTGACGAATATTGTTTTAACAGATATCATTGATCCAAATACGTTATTTATAAATGGCACGGTAACGGTAAATGATGTACCTCTTCCATTTGCCAATCCAAATATTGGTATCCCGCTAGGTGATTTTCAGCCAAATGATGCGGCAATTATTAATTTCCAAGTTGTAATAACAGGAGGACAAATAAATAATTTAGTTACAAATACTGCTACAGCGACTGGACTCGCAACTGTAAATCCGAATGAGCCGCCTGTAGTAGTTGAAGGCGATAGCAATACAGTTGTTATCCCGTTTATCCCTCAAAATGTTTCAACGACAGTTGTAAAAACGGCAGATCTTCAAACAGCAACAATTGGAGATGTCATTACGTTTACGACAGTCATTACAAATACAGGTGATACTGTCATGCAAAATATTCGTTTTCAAGACATGTTAGATAGTAGTGTTCGATTTATCGCTGGAAGCGTAATAGTCGATAGTGTTCCATTACGAAATGTAAGTCCAGTATCGGGGTTTCTTATAGGGAGTTTAAATCCGGGTGAAGCGCGGACAGTTTCGTTTCAAGTAGCAGTTCAGAGCGCACCAAGTGGTTCAGGGAATTATATTAATCAAGCGAGTATCCGCTTCGAACATCAAGTAGGTACAGTATTGCCACCTGTTACACAAATAATAGATAGTAACATAGTTGTCATTCCATTTGTTCCAACGATAGAACAAATTTGCGAAACGAACTTTAATTGCTTAGATAAAATTCCATTTCAATGTTCTCCATGTAATCACTTGCAAATAAATAAAAAATAAATACAAAAAGAGCATCTTGTAAGAATAGGATGCTCTTTTTTATGTGTATCAATCATGTAGATTCTTTTTCGGGTGAGGTGAAAAATTCGTTGGTTTTGTTGGAGAGTAGAAATGGAATAGCTCCTTTTATGACAGAAATATCCCAGTCCCACCATGCAAGTTTTTCTAGTTTTTCAATGGTTTCTTGTGGGAAACGATATCGAACTAGTTTGGCAGGGTTCCCAGCCACAATTGCATATGGAGGTACGTCTTTTGTAACAACACTCTTCGCACCAATAATGGCCCCGTTACCAATTGTAACTCCAGATAAAATACAGGATTGATAACCAATCCATACATCGTTACCGACTACGATATCACCTTTTGACGAAGGGTGACCAGTAATATGTGCTCCTTCATCGAAAAGAGCATTAAATGGGTAAGTCGTTATCCAATCAGCGCGATGTTCACCGCCAAGTATGAAAACGATTTCTTCTGCTAATGAACAAAACTTGCCTATTTTTAATTTTGTTTCATCATTCCACGAAAAAATAGTAGGGCCTACTTTGCTATAGGTATAATCACCAATATCATATTGGGCGTATTCAGGTTTTTGATTTAAATATAACATGATTAATTTAGCATCCTTTCTGTAGCAAGTAATGGATATGGAACAGTATATGCAAGTTGGAAGGAAGGTGGATATTCTTGCAAGAGAAAAAACATGCAAGTTCTCGTACAATATAGGCTGTATGTTAAACTAATTATAAGGAGGGGGAAAATATGAGACACCAAATGGGGCTATATAACGGACCTTTTCAATCAATTTGTTCGGGTAAAAAAGTATATGAAGTTAGATTGTATGATAAAAAGCGTCAACAAATAAAACAAGGTGATGAAATTGTATTTACTAACCTTGTGACGGCAGAAATAATTGTTGTAAAGGTAACAGAGGTAAGGCGATACGAGAGCTTTAAAGAAATGTATGAACAAATTGATGGGAAATTATTTGATTGTGAAAATGTTAGTTTAGAGGAAAAGTTAGAAAGTACATACAAAATATATACGAAAGAACAAGAGCAAGAGTGGGGAACAGTTGCAATTGGCATTAAGGTAAAATAATATGAGAAGAAATTGCGGTGCAGCCATAATTATACAGGATGGTAAAATCGCTCTTATAAAACGTGTTCGAGAAGGTGAGGTATATTTTGTTTTTCCGGGCGGGGGAATTGGAGAAGGAGAAACACCTGAAGAAGCAACGAAGCGAGAGGTTTACGAAGAATTAGGGGTACATATACAAATGGGGCACCTTATTGCAACGGTGGAGTATAACGGTACCGAGTATTATTATGATGCCCATATTATAGATGGAATTTTTGGAAGTGGTAAAGGTGAGGAATTCAAACGGAAAGATAGAGGCAGCTATATTCCTTTATGGATGCCGGTAAATGAATTGGAAAATGTAAATATAAAACCTTATGAAGTGGTTGGAAGTATCTTCGATTATTATATAAGATAAGGTCTGACAACATACAAAAAAAACCATTGACATAGCCTTCTGATTTAAGTATTGTATTCGAGTATGTTTATAATCAGGAGGTTTATATGAGCAATCAAACTACTACACATCATGTGAAAATGACAACAGCAGATCCATCTGGAATCGGTCTATTTGGATTAGCGATGGTAACACTTGTAGCATCATCTCAAAAGTTAGGCTTAACAGATGGCGTTTCACTTGTATTACCATGGGCAATCTTTTTAGGAGGATTTGCACAAATCTTTGCATGCATTCACGATGCAAAGCATAACAATACGTTCGGTACAACAGCATTTGGTGCGTACGGCCTATTTTGGTTAGGTGTTGGAATGACTTGGTTAATTCAACTTGGAGTATTTGGCGAAAAATTAGCCCAAACTGCAGATTCAAAACAGCTTGGTGTAGCCTTTATCGGATACTTGATTTTCACGATCTTTATGACAATTGGTGCAATGGAAACACATAAAGTATTATTTATGATTTTCGTCCTTATTGATTTCTTATTTATCGGTCTTTCATTAAGTACTTTAGGTGTTATGCCGCACGCAATGCATAATTTAGCAGCGTATTCTGAACTATGTATTTCATTATTATCTTTCTATGGTTCAGCAGCAGCCGTGTTAAATACACACTTCGGAAAAGTTGTATTACCAGTTGGAAAACCATTTGGTATTTTTAAAAAGTAATAAAAAAGAACGGATGATTGTATAGTCATCTGTTCTTTTTTATTTATTTATTTATTGATAGCTACAGCAGTAGATCCTGTCATTTCGGAAATCTTTTGAGAGCTTGCGGGGTTGCCGTCTATTGTTACATGAACTTGTTGCTTAGGGTTCGCGGTAACAACCCAGGCGTTTGGTAAATAGCGTGATTTATGAGATAAGGTTGAAGGGATGTTTAAAATGTCTCCCATTGCGTACAATGTCGCTGACGAGCCCCCGTCCATTGCCATTGCATTTATGGCCCCTTTTTCATAAAGAATATCTTGGCAGTCTCTTAAAGAAGCTCCGATACTATGAGGCTGTCTTCCATCAATGATGAAAAACATAATTGATCCATCTTTTTTCTGAGCCATAATACTTCGGGGACCATAGCCCCATCCGCCATCATTTGTAATCATTTTTTCGCCATTTACAATTAGTTGAGGCATAAAGCCAGCAGCGGAAACGACATTCTTATTTAACAGTTGATTAGCAGAAAACTCTCCTGAAACCATTTGTCCGTATTTTGTAAGTCCACTGACGAGAGTAGGGGTATTAATGTCTTGCGGTGTGTTTATGACCTTCCCGTTTTCCATAACAATACCGATGCCTGTTTTACCACCACCATGCCCCGTTTCATCCCAGAACCCACTAGCATTTACAGCAGCAAGTGCATGGTTTCGTTTTGCCATGACATATATTTTTTCCCCAACGTCTTTTCCTTGTGAACCTTGTTGTGTAACGAGCTTTACATTTAATGGATTACTAATAGTCATTAATTTACCTTCGAAAAAATGGTCGTTATATTTTTTCTTAACTGTTTCAATTGAAACAGTTAGTGGTAAATTTTTCTTTCGCTCTAATTCTTGTTTTGAAAGTTTTGTATTGGCAAACTCGCTATTTTTCCACTTTGGATTTGTAATGGATTGAGAAATATCATTTAACTCGTTATCAGACAGTAATGTAATTTTTGCGTATTGCGGATGTTGAGACGTTAAAATACTTTCCGCTGCGATGACACGTAAATTATGGCCGTATGAAGTGCCAAATAGAATAATGGCACCCACTGTTAATAATAGTGCTGTCAAAAGGGATGATATTTTTAAAAGTCTAATAAAAATTTTTTTCATTATAAAGACTCCTCTTTTTGTAAAATCGAAATTGTTTGTTACCTGAAAAAAATGAAATGTGTAAATGGCCTTTCGCATTATATATGCAACATATTAAATGTGAAAGGATGTATATACAATAAGTTGAGAAACTAGATTTGGCAATAGATGAATATGAATGTTAATACTCAAAATGAAAAAGTAATAGTCAGATGTACGATTTCTTTTAACATAAATGAAAAGGATATAAATCGGATGAAAATAATAATTGAAATTGATTCTCATTATTAATATAATGAGAATGAGAATCATTCATTGTAAGAGGGGGATGCCAAAGTGGCGAAAATTTTAATAGCGTATGCAAGTATGTCAGGGAATACAGAGAGTATTGCTGATTTAATTAAAGTAAGTTTAGATGCCTTTGATCATGAAGTAGTATTGCAAGAGATGGAAGGTATGGATGCTGAAGAATTATTAGCTTATGATGGAATCATTTTAGGATCTTATACGTGGGGTGATGGTGAATTACCATTTGAAGCGGAAGATTTCCATGATGAGTTAGAAAATATAGATTTAACGGGTAAAAAAGTGGCTGTTTTTGGATCAGGTGATACGGCGTATGAACTGTTTTGTGAAGCGGTAACGATATTTGAAGAACGTCTTGTAAAATGCGGGGCAGAACTCGTACAAGAAGGATTGAAAATTGAATTAGCTCCAGAAGATAAAGAAGACGTTGAAAAATGCAGTGATTTTGCAATTGCTTTTGCCGAGAAGTTCTAGGAATGGGAGTGTCAACGTGGAAACAATGTTAAGTGCAACTGCTATTACAAAGTTAAGAGATGGAAAGCTTTTGTTAGCTACTACATATAATGGTTTATTCATTGAAAAAGATGGAGAATGGAAACAGGTTTTAACTGGTTTCCAAAAACGAATTCGAGATTTACATAGTGAAGGTAACGTAGTTTACGGAGTAGGAGACGAAGGAGTTTTTATTCGTAGTATGAATGGTGGAGAAACGTGGACGATCCAGCGCTTTCCAACGAAAGCAACGAGCTGGAATGTATGTAGTAATGAGAATGGAACAGTAATTGCTCATGGAGATAAAACACTGTATCATTCTAATAATTTTGGTGCCACATGGGAGACTATTCAGCCATTTCTTAATTACGGTAGTGAGGCACCATCTATTCGATCATTATTTTTATATAAACATTACTTATTTATCGGTACGAAAATACATACTAAATATGGTGGTGTTTGGCTTTTTGATTTAGAGAAACGTAAATTAAAAAGAATTAAAATAGCGATGAATCAGATGATTTCTGCGTTGACTATACATAATTCCTATTTAGTAGCGGCAAGTGGATCTTGCAGGGGAATTAGCGGGAATATTGCTTTTTGTAGAATAGATGAGAGTGTCGAAAGTGATAAAATATGTTGGCATACATGTCAAAGTGAACAAAAAGCTAGTAGCTATTTAGACTTAAGTGTAGATCAACATGTGTTATATACAACGTCAGCGCAAAATAAGGCGGGGATTAGCAATGTTTGCCGTGTGCTTCTTGAAGAAGGAATTGTTACAGTATGTGATTCGGTTAAAGGGCATGGTTGGCGCATTGTTAATGAAAAAGAAGGCTATGTTGTAGCTGGATCGGGTGAATTAAAAGCGATGCAGTGGAAGAAAAAAGCTGTATAGCTTTAAAAAAACTTTGCTTTTATTATATTGATATGATATAGTTACTTTAAACCATTTTACTTTTAATAATATAGAGATTTAAATGAGCTGTAACTTCCGAGGAGGATAGCAATGTTAAATCTCCTTCGGGGGGTTGCAGTTTTTTAAATTATAGAGTATTATTGTAAAGTGGTTGAAAATGAATATGTACATATAGGTACATTGTAGGAGGATTTTTTAAATGCAAAACGGTAAAGTAAAATGGTTTAACGCAGAAAAAGGTTTCGGTTTCATCGAGGTTGAAGGCGGAGAAGACGTATTCGTTCATTTCTCAGCTATCCAAGGCGACGGCTTCAAATCTTTAGAAGAAGGTCAAGAAGTTACTTTCGAAGTAGAACAAGGTAACCGTGGACCTCAAGCAACAAACGTAAACAAGAAGTAATTATGAAAAAAAAGAAGGGCTTGCCCTTCTTTTTTTTTGCGTTCTTATTGAATATCCTCCAATGTACATATGATAATAAGACTGAATTTTTGTTTTTTTACGAGGTATTTCATGCATAAAGTGCATGAATAAATAAATACTGAAAATAAAGTATGTGTATGAAAAGGCATTTAGAAAGAGGTAAATAAATTGAAAAGCGCTACACAGTTCATTGTGTTTGATATCGAGAGGAATTTTAGACCGTATAAATCAGAAGATCCGTCAGAAATAGTTGATATTGGAGCTATAAAAATAGATGTGAGTACAATGAAGGTTATTGGAGAATTTTCAGAGTTAGTAAAACCAAGTGCCCCATTAACTCGTCATACAACAAAATTAACTGGAATTACAAAGAAAGATTTAATTGGTGTAGAGAAATTCCCTCAAATTATAGAGGAATTTATTCAGTTCATCGGAGAAGATTCTATATTTATTTCATGGGGAAAAGAAGATTATCGTTTTCTATCTCACGATTGTACATTACACGGTGTAGAATGCCCATGTATGGAAAAAGAGAGCAGGTTTGATTTGCAAAAGTTCGTTTTCCAAGCGTATGAAGAATTGTTTGAACATACGCCAAGTTTACAGTTCGCAGTAGAACAGATCGGTTTAACATGGCAAGGGAAGCAACACCGAGCTTTAGCAGATGCTGAGAATACAGCAAATATATTTCTTAAAGTATATGGCGAGAGAGATATTAACAAACGATATAAAAGACATGGTGAGCTTGAACTTGTAAAGAACGGGAAACTAACAGAAAAAGCGAAAAAAAAGATGCGGAAATGGGTATTTAAAGAAATGAGAAAAAATACAGAGCATCCTTTTGTATGGAGTGCATTCGAAAGCAGTGACACGTGGGAAAGTATAACGGAAAGATATTATATAAGTGAATCTGCAGTAGAACTTCTAAAAAAACACTTTCCTACGGCGGTGAGAAAAGCGGAGCGGCAGCTTAGGTATTTGGCTGAGATGGAGAAAGTGCAGGAAGAGGGAAAGGTAACGTAAATGTATTAAGGTAGCTAAGGCTAGTCCTTGTTATGAGGAGAATTTATTAGTGAGCAATGTAAAAACTCCTATTCCATTTATAGATATAGGAGTTTTTTAGTATTTATTTTTTAAGTCAATTGATCGTTCAGAGTTCTATTCAATCCCACCCGGATCATATCCAAACTGCAGTTTCTTCTCAATCCGCTCAATTACATCCTGCAATTCATCCGGCTTTAGAAATTCAATCGGAGGGAACCCTTTCTCAAACGTAAGCGAATCCGCCAGCAAGTCCCTATAATACTGTATTAATCTTTTAACAACTTGTCTCCAAAATAGCAGCATGTACATAAAATACTGTATATATGATTTTAAAGGAGATGTTTTCTTGACGAAAAGAAATTGTAGAAGTCACAATCAGTCGTTTGCTCCCTTTATCAGCCCCAATCCTATTACCTCATTTAATCCGATTAAACGTTATCCAAAAATTGATAAAACAGCTTTTATAAGTCCGTTTTCTAGTGTGATAGGCGATGTGAGAATTAAAGATAATGTATATGTAGCTCCTAATGTAAGCGTTCGTGCGGATGAAGGAACTCCATTTTATATTAGTTCAAACACAAATCTGCAAGACGGAGTTATCTTACATGGTTTATTGAATAAATTTGTTTCTGTTGATGATAAAAAGTATTCCATCTATATTGGAAAAAAAGTAAGTATTGCGCATGGCGCTCTCATTCACGGTCCTTGTTATATAGGGAATAAGGTGTTCGTCGGTTTTAAAGCAATTGTGTATAATGCGATTATTGGAGAAGGAACGTTTATTTCATATAATGCAGTAGTAACAAACGGTGTGCGTGTTGCGACGAACAGGTTTGTGCCGCCTGGAGCCAATATAGATACACAAGAAAAAGCAGATGCACTTTTTCGAGTACCAAAAGACGAAGAAGAATTTGCACGAGAAGTACAACGTGTAAATCAAGAATTTCCTGCGTCTTACAACTTATTATTCGGTTCGCATCGTTGTTCGTGCGGAATGCCGTACAATCATTAAAAATCGGCAGTTTTTGAGAGGAAGAAGCTGTATAAAGAGCATGTACAGCTTCTTTAACATTATAAAAATATATTAACTCTTATTTTGGATTTTTTGCATAACTATTCGTAATTCATTTGGCTTTAGAAATTCGATGGGAGAGAGCCTCTTCTCAAACGTAAGCGTAACAGCCTCGATCATAAGTACATTAGAAGAAAATGGTCAGACTTTCGATTGGTTAGTAAGGTGGAATTTTATAAAAAAAGTGGTTTTAGTATTCATATACCTATAGTGACCACAAAATAGATATGAAAATGTGACCAAAATAAAAGAGCGCTTGTTAACAGCGCTCAGTAAAAATAGTTATATGGAAGCATTTATTCAATTCCATTTGGATCATAAGAATACTGCTGCTTATTCTCAATCCGCTCAATCACATCTTGCAATTCATCTGGCTTCAGAAACTCAATCGGAGAGAAGCCTTTCTCAAACGTAAGTGTATCAGCCTCAATCATTAATACGTATCGGTCATTTACCTTTGCGATATGTATTAGGTCTCCGAAATCAGCAAGCAGGGCCTTCACAGAGATATGATCTGCTTTTAGCTTTAATTCTACTTCAGGAGCGTGCTCGACAATTTGAGCAGTTGCTTCCATTACTTCCTCTGTTGAAAACTGTTCCATAATTTCGCGTTTTGGACTGGCAGCCCATACTTCCATCGCTTGGTCAAATTGTTCGCGTTCTTCAGTACCTTCTTCAAATACATCTTCAATTTGGTCATATACCATGTCCATTACTTGTGTTTTCATAATTTCAGGCATAGAGCGTTCGTACTCGACGAATTTTAAGAAGTCTTCAAAGTAGCGGGCGTGTGATGCCTGATGTATTTTTAGTTCGCCAGGCTCGACCATACCTTCTTCAGGCATGTATGGATATTGGATAGATTTCATATTCTTTGTTGTGATGGCCATTTCAACGTTACGAATAAGTGTTGATTCATCAGAAATGGAAGCAACCTTTGGTTCGAAGTCACATTTCATTACGAATACGAATGGATCATCAAAGTATTTGCGTAGTTTTGCTTGAGCGATTAAAAATACACCACCACGTACAGCGCTTGTGTCAAGGTATGTATAAACGAGAGGTTCGCTCATATCTTTGAAGTTTTCTTTTGTTTCTGCAAAGCGAATACGATTAAATAAGTTGTAATGAGGGTTTGAATCAAATTCGTGCCCTTCTTCTACAATAAAGCGACCAATCTTTGTTGGGGCTTGTTCTGTTTTTGCGTGACGTTCTACTTTTCGCTTTGAAATTTTTAATAATTCACCATTCAAAAATTCTTTTAAAGAGCTATCTTCATACTCTTCAGCGTCTAATGTTTGAAAATGTTTATAGCGTTTATCAACTGCTTCATCTTTTCCTTCAACTTGTACTACATAAAAGGAAAGAAAATTTATTTCAAAATCCATATTTATCACCTTGTTTCATTTCATTAACTCTTATCAGTATAGAGATGGAAAAAACTTTCGTCAATTTATATAAGGAAGGGGGAGTCCCTTCCTTATATATTTGTTATTTTTCGAAATTAAAAACCATCTTCTAATGCTGAAAATGGAATGTTTAGTCTATTTTCTACTGTACGTAAACGCTGATTTAAGCGGTTTAATCTACGTGTATGACGCTCAACTGTGTTTTCTAGTTGACGTACTCTTTGCTCAAGCTCATTTACTCGTCGTTCTAGTTGACGGTTTCCAGTGCCAGGAAAAGAGATTGGAAGTTGAAATTGTCGATTTTGATCATATGGATTAACTTCTTCTGTTTGGTCAATATATTGTTCGTATTGTGCTTGTAAATCATACTGAGGTTGGTAACCATATTGGTTATATGGATCATAAGGATTGTAGGGATACATAAAAACATCCTCCATTTCTTTATAATAGGTTAAATTCATCATAATGTATGAGCAAAAGCGGAGTAGTGGCACGGCAAATACCTATATACGCTGAAGGGATTAATTGTTTTTACCTATAAAAACTCGGTTTAAGTTGTTTAATAATGATCACATATGAGAAATCGGTATTACGGTTTTTGAAGCATGCAGGTGAATAGAGAGGTGAAATGAAAGAGTTTTACATTTGTATTTCATCTGTTGAATGGTATATACTGGATATAAATAGGTTGCATAAAAGTTACAATCTTATCAAACTCGAAAATTTATATAAATATGTATAGACATTTACAAAAGAAAAGAGTAATTTTAATAGAGTAAAAAACAACTTGTAACATTTTCTAAATATATTGTAAAATGATTGTAACAAAAGATACATAAAATGAAATAATACATAAGAAATGATGTTGGGGAAAAGGAGAGAGTATATTGTTCCGTAAAGTAAAGGGTATATTAGTAGGGGTGCTATGCGTAGCTGTAGTAAGTGGTTGTGGTACAAAAGTAAGTGATGTGGCATTAGTAAGTGATATCGGTGGGAACGTTGTGGAAGCTAAGGCTGAAGTGCAGGATAACATTAGCTTAGTGGATGGTCGTACTGGTACTGAAGTGAAGAAACTAGATTTATCGAGTTTAGGCTATTTTGAAGATGAAGCGAAATTCAAAAAATCGGTAACGAAGGTTGCTGGTGAAGTTGGGAAAAGCGTCGATAAAAAGATGGTTCCTTCACGTTTAGCACCTGATGGAAGTTGGCAAGAGGGAAAACCTGCGTATGAATTAATGGAAAAAGAGTTAGTAGACAAATTATTAAATGTAGGTATGTGGGATTCTACTTATCAGTTACCAATTGTGGAGAAAAAACCTACTGCAACATTAAGTGATGCGCAAGGCAGTGGTACTGTAATTGGTAGATATGAAACGAATTTAGGTGGTTCAACAGGTGGTCGAATTGAAAATATTCGTTTATCTGCTCAGAGCGTAAGTGGAGTTGTTTTAGCGAAAGGAGACCGTTTCTCTTTTAATGCACTAATTGGAGATACAACACCAGATAAAGGGTACCAATTAGGAAAAGAAATTGTAGATGGTAAATTAGTAGATGGATATGGTGGTGGTGTTTGTCAAACATCATCAACGTTATATAATGCGGCAGATCAAGCCGGTTTGAAAATGGTAGAGAGAACGACACACTCTAAAACAGTAGGTTATGTCCCGCAGGGAAGAGATGCTACAATTGCATATCCATATTTAGACTTAGTATTTGAAAACACGAATGATGCTCCTGTTAAGCTTTATATGGGCATTCAGGGCGGAAAGTTAGTTGCTGAAGTACATAAAATGAGATAAATATCATAAGCTATAAGAATAAAAGATTTGAAGCCGGTATTTCTAAGTTTGTTAGAAGTACCGGCTTTTTGTGTACAGTTTATTAAGAATAGTAATTTTGATGGTGTATTGTTTGTATGTTCGGAAAAAGTGTGGCTTTAATTCTTAGTTTTCCTATTGACATTGTTTTGATTTACCTGTATTCTTCATAATAACAAATTAATAAATGGAAAAATTTATTAGTTTTTTATCAAGAGAGATGGAGGGACTGGCCCGATGAAATCTCAGCAACAGGCTATAAAAGTACTGTGCTAATTCCAGCAAACGTATGAGGCGTTTGGGAGATGGGGGAAATGGATTAACATTCAACTCTTCTTATATGTGTAAGAAGAGTTTTTTGTCTAGAAAGGGGGAGCAAAGTGAAATTTGATGTGGCGTATTTTTTAGAAAGTTTTCCGCAATTATTTAAGTATGTATACATAACTTTAGGGATTACTGTTGTTTCAATGATTATTTCTTTCGTTATAGGGATTGGCCTGGCGATCATTACAAAAAACAAAACGAAATTTTTATATCCAATTGCAAGGGTGTATATCTCTTTCTTTAGAGGAACACCGTTATTAGTTCAATTGTTTGTGTTGTATTTCGGATTGCCACAAATATCTCCGGCTTTTACAGTACTTACAGCTATGCAAGCAACTTTAATTGGTCTCAGTTTAAATAATGCTGCTTATTTGTCAGAGATAATTCGAGGTTCATTAAATGCTGTAGAATCAGGACAAATGGATGCTTGTTTATCAGCAGGAATGACAAAAGCACAAGCGATGCGACAAATCATCTTTCCGCAGGCTATTCGTGTAGCTGTGCCGTCACTTGGAAATAATTTTGTTGGATTGTTAAAAGAATCTTCGTTATCTTTTGCACTTGGGGTGGCTGAAATTTTAGCGCAAGCGAAAATGCTAGCGGCGCAATCGTATCGTTATATGGAAAGTTATTTAGCGGTAGCGATTGTGTATTGGATTATTACAATCGTAATTAGCTGGGGGCAGAAAAAGTTAGAAAAGAAACTTGATGCACCGTATTTATAACAGAAATGAGGTGAAATATGTGATTGAGATAAGTGATTTGTATAAATCCTACAAACATAATGAAGTGTTAAAGGGAATTTCACTTACTGTGAAAAAAGGGGAAGTAGTAGTAATTATTGGACCTTCTGGTTCAGGAAAATCGACACTACTGAGATGTTTAAATTTATTAGAACAACCGAATGACGGAAGTATTAGAATTGAAGATTTAGAGATTCATGCGAAGAAACTTTATAAAAAAGAAATAATACAATTACGGCAAAAAACAGCTATGGTTTTTCAAAACTATAATTTATTTAAAAATAAAACAGCATTGCAAAATATTACAACACCATTAACGGTTGTACAGAAAAAAAGTGAAGAAGAGGCAAAGGGAATAGCGAGAGGAATATTAAAACAAGTAGGCTTAGCTGATAAAGAAGATTTTTATCCGGCAATGTTATCCGGCGGGCAACAGCAAAGGATTGGGATTGCTAGAGCAATGGCTTTAAATCCAGCTGTACTTTTGTTTGATGAACCGACTTCAGCACTTGATCCAGAATTAGTTAATGAGGTATTGCAAGTTATTAAAGAATTGGCAAGACAGCATATAACGATGGTTATTGTTACACATGAAATGAATTTTGCAAAAGAGGTGGCGGATCGCATTATATTTATGGCTGATGGAATTATCGTAGAGCAGGGAACGCCAGAAGAGATTTTCCGAAACCCACAAAATGAGCGTACGAAAAAGTTTTTACGGCAATTAAATGCTTCTGAAGAAGGCAATCATTTCGTTATTTAGGAGGAAGAGTTATGAAAAAATCGTCATTATTACTAACATTAGCATTAACGGTGTCGGTAGGGATTTTGTCTGCTTGTGGTTCTAATGCAGCAAGTGAAAAAACAAATGAAAAAGTAGTGAAAGTTGGGACTTCTGCAGGTCGTAGCCCATTTATATTTAAAGAGGGTGAGAAAGTAAAAGGTTTTGATGCTGAAATTATTGAAGCGGCTGCTAAAAAAGCTGGATATAAAGTGGAATGGAATGTTTCTGATTTTGAAGGATTATTCGGTTTATTAGATTCAGGCCGTATTGATACGATTGCAAATGAACTATCAGTTTCTTCGGAAAGAAAAAAGAAATATGACTTTTCAATCCCATATGTGTATTCAGGCTCTGTTTTCGCGGTGAAGAAAGATAATAAAACAATTAAGTCGCTAGAAGATTTAAAAGGAAAGACGGTAGGAGTTGGGCTTGGCACAGCAGGAGAGCAAGAGTTAAAAGCTTTAAATAAAAATAATGCTTTTACGATTAAAACGTACTCAGAGGATCCGACAGCGGAATTGAATGAAGTAGGATTTGGACGCGTCGATGCTTATTATAATGATAAAGTTCAAGTGGAAACAACAATAACAAAGGCGAAACTAGATAATGTCAAAGTTGGATTTGGTCCACTTGAATGGGGAGAGATTGCATTTCCATTTGCAAAAAAGAGTGAAAAGTTAGAAGATATAAATAAAGCATTAAAAGAATTAGAACAAGATGGAACATTAAGCGATATATCGAAAAAATGGCTAAAAGTTGATGCTACGAAAAAACAAAATTGAGGTGTATTCGTTGAATGGGGTTATTGCCCATCAACTAATATAAAAAACTAAAGGGAATAAGAGAGGAAGTTATCCATGGTACAAATTCATCCGCAAACACGCATTGGTCATGTTGAATTTAAAGTGAAAGATTTAGAGAGTCAAATTGCTTTTTATGAGAATGTAGTAGGGTTAGAAGTAATTAAGCAAGAGGGGAATAAAGCATATTTAGCTGGAAAAGGTGGTAAGAATGCTTTACTCGTTCTTGAGCAGGTGGAAGATGCAGCGCTTCAAGAACCACGTACGACGGGTATATATCATGTCGCTTTTTTAGTTCCAACTCGTGAAGCTTTTGCCTCGGCACTATTTGGTGTTATTCGTAATAAAAAGGTAATTGATAGTCCGATTGAGCAAGAAGGACGTTATACATATTCAAATGAAATTTTACCAATTTCAAGGTTTAATAGCGCAAGTGATCATACGTATAGTGAGGCGTTTTATTTACAAGACTTAGAGGGTAATGGTATCGAAATATATGCAGACCGTCCGCGTGATCGATGGGGAGAGGGACCAGGAGGGAGTACGCCACTTGATTTAAAAGAACTAGCAAAGCTCGTTGATTATGAGTTTGATGGATTACCTGCTGACACTGTCGTTGGGCACGTGCATTTACGAATAGCTGATGTCGAGAAGTCACATGAGTTTTATGTAGATACAGTAGGTTTTGAAGTACAACAGCGTGAAGATGATTGCTTATTTATTTCGGCAGGAGGTTATCATCACCATATCGGTGCAAATACGTGGAATGGGGTAAATAACCCGCATCCACCAGTACATGCAACGGGACTAAAAGTGTATACGATTGTACTGCCTCATAAAGAAGCGTTAGATGAAGTAAAAGAAAGATTAATAGAAAAACAACATGAAATAAATGAAACAACAAATGGATTTACAGTAGTAGATCCGAGTGGTATTACAGTGCAGTTTGAAATAGAAGCAGTATAAAAGGAGCCAGAAAGTGTGTAATCACTTTCTGGCTTTTTTTTGATTATTTAGAGTTCAATCCAATACCTTCTCACAACATTACCATCTTCTTCAGTGAAATCTTCATCACGGAGACCGCCGTTATGTAAAATCGTTTTCTCTGAAGCTGTATTCACTTCATCGCAAACGACAAGTGCTTTCGTGATGTTTAATTCTTTCGTTTTTTCTAATGATAACTCTAGTAACTTTGTAGCATATCCTTTTCTTCTTTCAGAAGGGCGAATGCCATAACCGATATGGCCGCCAGCATTAAATAAATGCTTCGTCAAACTATGACGAATATTAACTGCTCCCAAAATTTTATTTTCATTTGTAACGAGCCAATACGTAGAATCTGGTACCCATGTTTTAGGTATATTTATTCCGTTATGTGCCTCGTGTAATTCTTGAATCATTGCCGTGAAATTAGAAGGATCTTTTGAAATAACCCACGGAATCATCGTTTCATCGCTAGCTTTCCATTCGTTATAAAAATCTAAGTATTCTTCTTGTAAATCGGTAGTAGGTGTAATTAAAGAGACGTTCATTGTTTATAGGCTCCTTTGATTGACGTTTTATTTCATAAAATTGTGGCGTTAAATGAAAGTGTTTTCTTATTTTCTCAACCTCATTTTATGCAATCCACATTCCTTTTTTAAATAAAAATTAGTTTCGGTTTGAAATTTACAGTTTTTCATATGAAAAGTGGTTTGGTTTTTATTTATGTTAATATTTAAAATATTAACA